>DASRYX010000787.1:0-1921 GCA_035686985.1 Planctomycetaceae bacterium
GCGGCGGGACGAAAACCGTCGCGTGGATCGCCCCGCTGGATGATCCCACCGGCGAAATCGTTCTCGGACGGGGTGTCGCCGGCCCCGGCAATCCCCGTGCGGTCGGATTCGATGCGGCTCAACGACAGATTCAGCTCGCGATCACACACGCTTTCGACTCCGCCCAGCAGCCGCCGGAAATGGTTGCCGCCGCGTGGTTCGGAGTGGCGGGAGCCGGTCGCGAGTCAGAACAGCAGCAACTGGCCGACTGGGCAAGAGCTTCGGGAATTGCGGACCGCGTGAGCGTGAGCGGTGATGCCGAGCCGATTCTCGCGGCGGGGTCCGCAGAACACACCGGCATTGCGCTGATTGCCGGAACAGGGTCCCTCGCGTGGGGACGAAATGCAGCCGGTCAAGTCGCGCGGACCGGGGGATGCGGATATCTCCTCGGCGACGAGGGCAGTGCTTACGCCATCGCCATGGCAGCGCTGCGGGCGGCGATGCAATCCGCCGACGGGCGCCGGCCACCGACGACGCTGCTGCCGCAGTTGCTTGAGTTCTTTCAGGCCCACTCGCCCGCGAACCTGATCGAGATCCTCTACTCTGGCGAGATGACGCGCGATCAGATTGCGAGTTGCACGCCGATCGTCTTTGCTGCCGCCGATGACGATCCCGCTGCCGCCACCATCCTGAGCCAGGCCGCGGAGGATCTCGCCGTGATGATCACGGCGCTCGCGGAAAAGCTAGGATTCGAACACACACGGTATGCCCTCGCCATCACGGGCGGCTTGCTGCTGCATCAAGATCGCTTCCGGCAAGCCGTTCTCGACCGTCTGTCGGCACATCCGCCGGGAAGTGTCACGCTCGTCACAGAGCCCGTTCGCGGTGCCGTCGCTCTCGCGCGGCGACTTGTCGCTTCCGCCTGACGGACTCTGCAATCGTCCGCAATGGATAAGATACGGGTGCTGACATTTGCGTTATCCCGCCCGCGACTCCGGCGATCGGAGATAGGCTGCCCCGCCCGCGGTCGTTAACATATGTAGACGAGACGAACAGCGAGTCGAGGAAGGTTCACGCTGCATGGCATGTCGCATGGCTGGACATCGCAGTCGCATCGCGATCGCCGGAGCGGTGATAGTGCTGCTAGGCACTTCCCTGGCGATGACGGCCGAGTCCGAGCCGCGTTTCTTCCGCGGGCTCAACCTTAACGGCCCGGCCGTCACGATTGATGGCCATCAATGGGAAGGGGCCGACTTCGCGCACTACGTCTGCAAGGATAAGGCATTCGAGAATCAGGCCGTCCCGCTGGTTCCCGCCACCGATGCGGAACGTGCGAAGATGATTCGCAGCAGTCGCTGGGGTGGCAATCGCATCGAACTGACTGACCTTGCAGCCGGGACCTACACCGTCTTCCTGTATGTCTGGGAAGACAACGATCCCGAAACGTATGCGATCGCCGTAAACGGGCGACAGGTCGAAGCCAAGTACAACAGCGGAACAGCCGGGCATTGGGACCGGCTCGGCCCGTGGTATACGACAGCCAGAGACGGCAAGATCGTGTTGACGAGCCAAGGGGGGGCTGCGAATTTCTCCGGTATCGAGTTGTGGCAGGGTAAATATGATGGTCTCCCGACGACGCTCAGCGAGGACGACCTGGCGTTCTTCGAGAAACGGATTCGGCCGCTGCTCGCGCAGCGCTGTTATGAATGCCACAGTGCCGAAGCGGTCGAACTGCAGGGCGAACTGCTGCTGGATTCCCGTGTGACGGCACGCCGTGGTGGAACTCGTGGTCCGGCGGTGGTACCGGGCGAACTGATGAAAAGCCTGTTGATTCAGGCGGTGCAATCGTCGAAGCCCGAGACCCAGATGCCCCCCGGTGACCGGCTGACGGACGCGGAGATAGGCGACCTTGAACGCTGGATCGAACGTGGTGCCCCTGATC
>DASRYX010000788.1:0-5030 GCA_035686985.1 Planctomycetaceae bacterium
GTGGGAGACGTGACGTGACTGACGACGATCAGCTTCGTTCGCGCGGTGACCGCGGTGAAGATCGTTTCCACAATTTCAGCGGCGGACGCAATCGGCGTACGAATCGGCGGTTGGACCAGCTTCGCCTGCTGACGGGCACACGCCGTTTGCCAGATGCGTCGCACTGCGCCGTATTCGTGATTGTTGAGCACCACCTCATCGCCGGGCTGCAACGGCACCGATTGCGCGACCACGTTCATCGCGACCGTGGCGTTATCAACAAAGCACAGATCGCTCGCAGCGGCTCCGATGAATTCGCCGAGCACCGCGAGCGCCTCATCCAGCGCCGGTTCCATCGCCCGAAGGAAGAAATCCATTGGCTGCGACGCCAGCTGCGCGGACCATTCTTCCCGCGCGCTCTGCACAACCCGCGGCGTGGGACCGAACGAGCCATGATTCAGATACGTCACGCCGTCGGGGATTGACCACGCCTGCCGCAGCGTCGCGGTGATTTCACACGCCGACATGCTGCACGTCCTCGTTCACTGTTGTGACTGACGTCGACGGTTTCCAGTCCAGCAGTTGGAACTCGACCTTCTCTTCGCCGCGGAACCGGTTGATCACCGGTTGTAGACAAAGTGACAACGGGCCGTTCACCTGGGTCATTTCGTCGGCCCATTCGCCCTTGCCGAAAGCGACGCCCCGCAGTGACGTGCCATACTGCCGGACCATCAGCGACAAGTGCCGCTCGCCTTCCCCGATGCGTCGCGGTGTCCCCGCGAGTTCGACGCCGGTGACGACGAACACCGGGCGCTTGTTCGCCGCACCGAACGGGCCAAGCTTTTCCAGTTCATACACCGCTGCTCGCGTGATGTCGGCGAGCCGCACTTCGGAATCGACATCCAGCATGGGTCCGGCCACTTGCGAGGTCGCCATGTTACGCGAAACAATCTCAACGAACTCATCACGAAACGCTTCGATTTCGGTCGGCAGGATCTTCAACCCAGCCGCGGCGTGATGGCCGCCGCAGGTGACCAGTCGCGCCCGGCACTCGCACAACGCGGCATGCAGATCGAATCCGTGCAGCGAGCGACCCGACCCGGACACACCGCCGGGGCGATCATCCAGCGCGATCATGATCGCCGGTTTGTGGAAATGCTCAGCGACACGTGAGGCCACGATGCCGATCACCCCCGGATGCCAGTCCGCGTGTGCGAGCACCAGTGCGGAATGCGTCTGCCAGACGGCGTTTTCCTCGACGAGCGCTTTGGCTTGCTTGAACATCCGCCGTTCGACTGTCTGGCGGTTCTTGTTCAATTCATCAAGATACTTCGCCAGCGCGACGGCCCGCTCGGCGTTATCGGTCGTCAGAAGTTCCACGGCGAGGCGGGCCTGCCCCAACCGTCCAGCGGCGTTGATTCGCGGACCGATGGCAAAGCCCACATCTTCGGCCTGCAGTTCGCGACCGGGATCGATGCCCGCGATCTGCATCAACGCCTTCAGTCCGACCGAGCTTCGTTCGCGCAGACTTTGCAGGCCATGATGCACCAGCAGGCGGTTTTCCCCGATCAGCGGCACCACATCGGCGACGGTACCAATCGCCGCGAGCCCCATCGCCGACAGGAGGAACTCTCGCATCCGTGGGGAGGATTTCTTGCCATCACCCAGACGGGCACACACCGCGCACGCCAGCTTGAATGCCACGCCGACGCCGCAGAGTTCGCCGAACGGATATTCACCGGGCAGCCGTGGATGGACCAGCGCTGCGGCATCGGGCAATCCGTCACAAAACTGGTGATGGTCGGTGATGATCAATTCGAGGCCAAGCTCTTTGGCCAGGATCGCTTCGGCGACACTCGTGATCCCGCAATCCACGCTGACGACCAAGCGCGTCGGGTCTTCACTGTGCAGTTGCCGCAGGGCTTCGCAATTCAGGCCGTAGCCTTCTTCGAGACGGCTCGGAATGTAGTAATCGACATTCGCGCCGGCGAGTTGCAGGCCGTGCCAGAGCAGACTGGTCGCGGTGACGCCGTCGACATCGTAGTCGCCGTAGATGGTGATCCGGCGCTGCGATTTCACCGCGGCGACGATGCGATCGGCGGCTTGGGGAACGCCGGGCAAAAGTTCCGCGGGATGCAGATCGGCCAATCGCTTGGCGAGATAGATAGTGCCATCGGCGGGAGTGCCGCATCCCCGAGCCAAGAGCACTTGGGCCACCAGCGGCGTCACGCGCAGCGACTGCGACAACTGCCGCACAGCGCCGCTGTCATGCGGGGCAATCCGCCAGATTCGATCCATCGCCGTTCCTTGTCATCCGTGGTGTTCGCGGGGAGTGTGCTAGGATCGCATCGCGACGGCAGAGTGTCAAAGGTGAATCGCGCGAACCCAGCAAGGCGGATCGGCGTCTGTGGCTCTGTGAGCGGCACGGCGCTAGCCGCCGGTGTCTTTCCGGTCGGGCAAATTCACCGGCGGGTAGTCCGGAGTAAGAAAGGGTTCCGCGCTTCCTACCGTCATTCCCGCGCAGGCGGGAATCCAGCAACCGCGGCACAAGTGCGACGTTGACACACAGACTGGATTCCCGCCTACGCGGGAATGACAACGTTTTTACGGTTTTTAATCGGTTGGCGCTCGGCACACCAGCGACCGTGCCTTCAGGTCGAGCACTTCACCGGCGGCTAGCGCCGTTCCGCTCACGGACAAATCCGGTCAATTTCCAGCGAAAAACTGCCGAACTTGACAACATTGGGATCACAGGATTACATTTTCCTGACTGAACTCTCGTTGCGAGACAATTTTCCATGATGGTTTCCGTGCGACTGCTAGGCCTGCTACTTACCCGCTAAACGGGGCGGTTCAGGGTGCGCACAGTCGCAAAATGTTCAACAATCGAACCCTGAGACCTGCCGGTCTCGGGGTTTTTTGTTTTCCGGTTCGATTCCGTATTTCGGAGCGATTCGATGTCCGCCGAGCATGTCACCATCTTTGATACCACGCTTCGCGATGGCGAGCAGTCCCCGGGTTGCAGCATGACTGTCGCCGAAAAGCTGACGATTGCGGAAGCGCTGGTCGACCTGGGTGTGGACGTCATCGAGGCCGGGTTCCCGATCGCGTCCCCCGGCGATTTCGAAGCTGTGAAGGCGATCGCCGACCGGTTCGGTGACCGGGCGGTGATCTGCGGTCTCGCGCGGTGTCGCAAGGATGACATCGAACGGGCCGGGGCCGCCCTCACCGGCGCGAAGAAGCGGCGAATCCACGTCTTCCTCGCGACCAGTGCGATTCATCGCCAGTTCAAACTGAAGATGGCGAAGGAAGAAATCGTCAAAGCGACGATCGAGCACGTCCAGTTAGCCCGGCAATTTACGGACAACGTGGAGTTCTCGCCCGAGGACGCCGCCAGGACGGAACTCGATTTCCTCACGGAAGTGGTCGAGAACGCGATCGCCGCCGGGGCTACGACGGTCAACATTCCTGACACCGTGGGGTATGCCACGCCGACGCACTACTTCAACGTGATTTCGCATTTGAAGAAACACGTCCGCGGCATCGAGAAGGCGGTGATCAGCACGCACTGTCACAATGATCTCGGTCTCGCAGTCGCGAACAGTCTCGCGGCAGTCGAAGCCGGGGCACGACAGGTGGAATGCACGATCAACGGCTTGGGCGAACGGGCCGGGAATGCGTCGCTGGAAGAAGTCGTCATGGCGCTCCGGACTCGCCACGACTACTATAAAGTAGGGACGAAGATCAACACACCGAAACTCTGCGGCGTGAGCCGGTTGGTGTCGTCCATCACTGGGATGATCGTGCAGCGGAACAAGGCGATCGTCGGCCAAAATGCGTTTGCGCATGAAGCCGGCATTCATCAACACGGCATGTTGCAGGATCGGTCGACCTACGAAATCATGCGGCCGGAAGACGTGGGTTATGTCGGCACGGGCATGGTCCTCGGCAAGCACAGTGGGCGCCATGCGTTCCGCACGCGCGTCACGGAATTGGGATTCACGCTGGATGACGCCACGTTCCAGAAGGTGTTCGATGACTTTATTGCCCTCGCGGACAAGAAGAAGGATGTCTACGACGCCGACATTGTCGCCCTGATCGACAACCGTGTGAACATCACCGCTGATCGCTGGCAGATGAAACGCTTTCACATCGCCGCGGGGACGGGCACGATTCCGACGGCCACCGTCGAACTGTTTGACGAAAGCGAGCAGAAAACCGTCTGCGATGCGGCGATCGGCGATGGCCCGATTGACGCCGTATGTAAAGCGATGAGCCGGATTTTGAACATCGACGCCGTGCTCAAGGATTTTCAGGTCCGCAGCGTGTCCGACGGGCAGGAAGCTCAGGGCGAAGTGGTGTGCGAGCTGGTCTACAACGGCAAACGCTACCACGGCAAGGCGGTCAGCACGGACATCATCGAAGCCTCCGCGCAGGCGTATTTGAAAGCGCTCAACAAGGCGATCGCGCAGCTGCCGAGCGAGAAGTCCGCCCCCGGGGTGTGATAGGATGATGAGTTAGTGGTCAGTGGATAGTGGTTGGTGGTGAGTGAAGAAGATAACCACTCCGCTTGCGGTTTCGCGCCGCGTGCCAGTGTCGCACTTTGCATCCCTACTTCAAGGTTTCGCCGCGTGGATCGTCGTTTTCTGGTCGTGATTGCGCTGGGCGTGGGCTTGGCAGGACTGTGTGTCTGGCGGTTGCAGACCAACCGGCCGCAGTCGCTCGCCGAGCAGATGCAGCGCGCGGTGATTGAACGGCCTGCCGAAAATTTCGAAGGCGTCGACATTCACAATACAATGTTCCGGCTCGAGCGCTATCTTGGTCGGCATCGCGTTCTGGTCGTGTTCTTCAGTGCGGAAGAAACCGCCGCGAATGATCCGGCGCTGCTTGCTGTTCGAGAAGCATTTCCCCAGTTAACGAAGAACGACATCAAGGTGGTCGGCGTCAGCACGGCTCTCCCACAGGACAACCGCCGGGCGATTGAAACCGCGGGGGAGTTTCCGTTTCCGCTGATCAGCGACCCTGATCTCAGCATTCACCGCCGCTGGTCT
>DASRYX010000789.1:0-3829 GCA_035686985.1 Planctomycetaceae bacterium
GTTCCCGAATCATCAACCAACAACACTCGCATGACAGTACCTCTCTGAAAATCGGCTGTATCTGCAGATGAGACCGTAGGATAGAGGTCGAATGGCGGCCGGAACCCGGCATCGCACGGCGTATTAGAACCCGGTGAACGCGATCTCGATCCAGAACGGACCGATCTCAGAATTGAACGACATGATCATTGACTGCACGTCGGACGGCGAGTGCATCACGTAATTGTGACCGGCGATCACGTTAGGCAGACTGATGGAAAGTTCGTACTTCGCCAGTTGTGCTTTCGCTGAACCGGCGATCATGTTGGTGAGCTCCCCGACGGCGTCACACACAACTGCGTTGATCTCCGTCTCCTTCTCTCCAATCATCCGCTCGACCACGGCACACGCCGATTCCCGCGTCAGGCTGACGACGATCGTGCCCTGAGCGCGCCCAGAGATCCCGATCACGGCGCTCACGTCGTGGCTGTGCTCGCCGGGTTCTTTCAGCCGCAGGCCGGTGCGGGTGGGAACGCAGCCCAGCATCATCTCGAAGACGCTGCGCGTCGCCGTGATGATCGGATTGACGTACTCCGCCGTTAACGATGAGTTCGGCGCTGATGGGGCGCAAGCGCTCATGACACTTCCTTGAGTGGCATCAACCGGAAACGACGACGTCGATCCGATCAGTTACTGCGTGGCGAAAAGGAGACTCATGGCAACCATAGTTCAAAAATGGCGACACCATGCTGAAATGCAACATTTTGTTGCTTTGCCACCACGCTTCCGAATCTCAGGGCTCAACCGAGCGGTTCGTGATGGATATACTCTTAGGAGCTCCTTTGCCGGCAGGCAAATCCCCTCCCGATCCTTGAAATTGATTGCGTACCAATTACACGAAAAATTCAAAATTGAAACAGACGGAACCGTCATTTGGGGAGGTGATCCCCGCTAAATTTGATTTCACCCCGCTCCGGGCGCTCAGTTTTCTTATCAATCGGTAGACAATTCACCTCCAGCCGCAGGGATTGTTCTTCCGACGCTTGTCCGTGGGCTCCTTGGACTTCGGTTCCATTGGGACAATCAGCAGGAGGTTTAACATGGTGTCTCAAGTGATTCGCCTGGTGTTAGCAGACTCGTGTGAACTCATCCGCGATGCCATCGCTGCCCGACTGCAAACAAATCCGCGTTTCGAAGTTGTTGGCACGACGACCTCATCGGATGATCTTGTCCAGATTTGCCGCCGTGAACGTCCGGACGTGCTGCTGATGGACGTCGATTTGCCCGGACGCGGGACGTTCGATGCAGCGGACGCCGTGTTGCATGAGCGTCCCCAGACAAAAGTCGTGTTGTTAACGGAGCATCTAGCGGACATTTTTGTTGGTCAGGCCCTGCGAATCGGCGCGGCAGGGTACCTCCTCAAAAGCGAGACATACGACTGTCTTTGCGAGGCGATCGAGAAAGCCGTTTCAGGTCAGACTTACCTGTCGCCGCCGGTGAAAGACCGGGTCTATTTCGACAAAACCGAGTCCCGGCTGGTCCCGCGGATCGAAAGTGATTTGACGCTGCTGACGAACCGGCAGCTGGAAGTGCTTCGACATCTTGCGCGCGGCGACAGCGTGAAGGAAATCGCAAAACAGATGCACCTGTCCCAGAAATCTGTCGACAGCCACAAATACCGGATCATGAACAAGTTAGGAATTCACGACCGCGTCGAGCTGGCTCGCTTTGCGATCCGCGAAGGACTGATGCTGCCGTAATCTTCAGGGTGCGATCGAACTGAGGCTTGCCGCCGAACCGTGAGGCGACGAACATTGTCCGTTCCAACGGGGAATGGCGATGTCGTATGTCTGGTTCGGTTTGGTCTGCACGATCTGGGGCAGCAGTTTCATCCTGATGAAGCGCGCGGCGGGAGGGTTATCTCCGCTCTCGATCGGTGCCGGCCGCGTGCTGTTTGGTGCGGCAATTCTGCTCCTTGTACTGTGCTGGCTGCGTCAGCCCCGAGGGTTTCGCTGGAAGGATGCCGGTTCGTTGTTCGGCATCGTCGTCACCGGATTCGCGTGGCCGTACTGTGTTCAACCCGAACTGATCAGCCGGCATGGGAGCGCGTTCATCGGCATGTCGGTCGGATTTACGCCGCTGCTGACGTTGGGCATTTCGGTCATCGCCTTAGGGACCATCCCGACGGCCCGTCAGGTGATTGGCGTTGCGGGGGCGCTAGTTTGCCTCTGCGTGCTGATGTGGGACGGCTGGCAGCGCGCGGTGCCCTCGACCGATCTGCTGCTGGCGTTTTCCGTACCTCTGACCTACGCGATTGCCAATAACTGGATTCGCCGGTCAATGACGCACGTGCCGCCGATCGAGTTGACGTTTCTCTGCCTGCTCGGTTCGGGAGTGCTGCTGTTGCCCTTAGCGTGGGTGATGCCGGCTCGGGCGGCGACGACCGCATCGTGGGAAGTCGCGTGGGGTTCCGTTGCGTTGCTCGGCGTCGTGGGCACGGGGTTCGCGACCTGCCTGTTCAACCGGCTGATTCAGGAAGAGGGGCCGCTCTTCGCCGCGATGGTCACGAATCTGGTCCCCCTCTTCGCCATGGCGTGGGGCTTTGCCGATGCCGAACAGATTTCCCTGCGGCAATTGATCGCCGTGATGGGCGTGCTGCTGATGGTGTTGCTCGTGCAGTACGGCAGCGCGAAGAAGGCAGCCCAGGGATAGAAATCCCTGGGCTGCTTTTAGATCAGAAATCGACCTGGAATCGCACGCCGGCGATGTCTGCCCGGCTCGCGCCCGCCGGGGCTTTGTCGAGCATCGCACGGATGTAATTCAGCTGGAACTTGGTGTATCCATTGAGGTACCAGTTCAAGCCGGCGGTTAAGTCCGTCTGATAACCGCCGCGAATCTCGGCGTCGCTCAAGTCAATGTGGGAAACACGGAACAGCGCTTCCCACGCCCCCGGACCGTAATCTCCGCAGGCGTCGGGGATGAAGGGGCGAATCGGCGTGATGCGGTCCAGCGCCCCCGCTTTGCGATCGTAGGTGCGGCTTTCACCGGTCAGGAAATAGGTTCCTTCGAGGTACGATCCCCAGAACATCAGCGACCGCAGCCCTGGTCGTTCGACATTCGCGAGCATCGATTCCGACTGAATCGACAACGGGCCACGGACCCACAAAAATTCGCTGCCGAAGTGCGCGAAGGTGTTGACGCCAAAGGTGCCGGTGTCGGCGAAGGGCGGCGTCCCATTCGCAATCGAGGGAACGTTCACCTTGCTGGTGCCCGGTACGGACCCCGCCGGTACGCCGAACGCGCCGACGAACGCCTCGGGAATGGTCGCATACCGGAACCGCTGATTGTCCGGAGTACCGAACCAGTACGCCGCACCGAGATGCAGGTAGTCCAGCGTCTTGTCTTTGTGATCTTCGAAGTACGGCAGGTAAGTGACGCGCCCCGCGGAGGAAAACCCGCCGTCGTCGGTGATATCATTGCCGAACTGGTCCTGTCCGGTGCGAAACACCGACGCCGCCCATGTCGCGGTCTGCTCTTCGTTCACGTCATAAAATCCGGCCCCAATGTGACGGAACGGATGGAACGCCTGGAACAGCAGCGAACGCTCGAGGAAGGGTTGGTACCGCACGCTGGTGACGGTTTCCAGGCCGAACGGTTGTTTCCACTGGCCGACGCGCACATTCCCGAGCACTGGCACTTTCGTGACTTCGCCCCAGACATCGGTGAACGACGGGCGGCCGAAGAACCCGAAGTCCAACTGTGCGAAGTAGTTCACGTTCTCAGCAACAGCGCCTTTGGCGGACAACCGCATGCGCCGAAATCCCGAACCGTCCTGAATATCGCCGACGTT
>DASRYX010000790.1:0-12905 GCA_035686985.1 Planctomycetaceae bacterium
TTCCCACGCGGTGAGGATCTCCGTCGGCGTGTACGCGCCGGGCATGATGAGCTTGTCGTACCGCGTTGCGAGTTTGATCACGTCCAGATTCACCACGGGCGACACCAGAAACTCTGCACCGGCGAGAATCGCCGTTCGTGCGGTTTCCGGATCGAGCACGGTCCCGGCCCCTAGCAGGATCTTCTTACCGAGATCTTTTCGGACCGCGGCGAGGACCTCCACGGCATTGGGCACGGTGAAGGTCACCTCGATGACATCAATCCCGCCTTCGTACAGGGCGCGGGCGACGGAAACGAGCTGCTCGCCAGAGGTCGCGCGGATGATGGCGACCAGGCCGGTGTTCAGAACGCGCTGGAGATCTTCGTGTCGACTCATCTCTTCTTTCACTCGTAGTGAAGAGACCCAGGGATGCAATCCCTGGGCTTCCGGGGAGAATCATGCGGCGGCAAACTTTTCGGCGTATTCGAGAATCCAGTGGTCGATCGTTTCGCGAAACGTATCAATGTCGAGGCGGTTCAGCATCTGGAAGTGCGAGCGTTGCAGCACCTCCTTATTCGCAATCGCGCCACGGCAACCGATTTCCAGCAGATGCCCGGACGAGTAACTGCGGATGATCAGCTCCAGATGGCTGTATTCCTGGCCAATCGGCTTGCCCGGACGCGAGCGAAGATCATTGCGGGAAATTTTCGCCCCGAAGCCTTCCGGCGTCGCGACGGTTTGATACGTAAAACCCGGAAAGGTGTCCGCGAGCTGCTGCAGAGCCGCTTCGAGATGGTCGGACAGTTCCAGACGGGCCTGGGAATGCAGCGCGCGGAACTGCTCTTCGGTGAGCAGGGCCTGGGACTGAGCCCGGAGTTCGGCGTCACGTCGCGACTGCCCCCGTTCGACGGCGCGCTGTAGACGTTCGTTGAAATCCATCAGACACGGCCCTCGCGGTCACCCAAGGCACACTGTTCCGGAACGGCTGCAATTCTAATCGTGAGCTTTCCCCCCGGCCATCATGCAACAATGTCCGCTGACGAGATGTAAGCTCTACAACGCCGAAATACGACCGCGGTTCGGGAGCACGAAGGAGTCGGACTGCGGCACCAGGAAATGGCAGCGATTGCCGCTATTGGTGGGGCGAACGGCGGACAATTCGGGGTTGTGGCGGGAATTGCATTCCGTCAGGAATTGGCGCGGGACGTGCTTCAGGAAATCGCCAGTGATCCCAAGACGGCTTGCCGGTTTGATGTCGTGCCCTGATAATCCATGACGGGGGCTGCGGGCAGCATCAGGCGGAGAGCAGCGGATGGGATCGAAAACCAAGCAACTTTGGGATGTGTTAGGACCGGTCGCCCCGGGGTTCTCTGAGCTGCTGGCGATCGGGGTCGGTGTGATTGTATTGATCTGGGTGACTTTGCGGGTCAAGGCCTATCTTCGCGACGATGCTGCGCGTGACGAGAATCCGGTTCATTTGCTCTCGCAGCTCGAAGAAATGCGCCGCGAAGATGGCCTGACCGACGAGGAGTTCCGATTGATTAAATCGCGGTTAGCGAAAGCAGTTGTGGCGAATGTCGGCACTCGACAACCAGCAAAAACTGCCGGGGGCTTGCGAGGGAAACCTTCCATAGTCTCACAGCCAGCCGCAACGGAGCCGCTACACGGAGGCAGCGGTAAGTCCGATATGCATGGGACCGAGTTATCGCCTGCGGATGATAACCCCGGTCCGGGAAGCACCACGACCTGACACCCCATGACTTTCCCGCACCCTCGCATGGCTGCGCAGAAGGAAAACTGATGCCCTCCGGTCGCGATTTCATGTCTACCGGTAAACGCGGTCCCACCGGTAAGAAAAATGCCAACTGTTCATTCTGCCGTAAAAGCTACCGGGAGGTCGGCCCCTTGGTCGAAGGCCCGGAGGAATGCTATATCTGCGGCGAATGCATCGAGCTGTGCCAATCAATCCTGGACCAGGAAAAGCGTCGCCGTGGTACTCCGGCGAAGCTCTTCAATCGCGTCCCGAGTCCGCGGGAGATCGTCACGTACCTGAATGAGTACGTCGTCGGTCAGGAGCGCACCAAGAAAGTGCTCGCGGTCGCGGTCCACAACCACTACAAGCGGTTGATGGCGACAGCGGACGCTGACAACGACATCGAAATCGAAAAGTCGAACATCCTGCTCATCGGGCCGACCGGTTCGGGCAAGACGCTGCTCGCCAAGACGATGGCCCGGCTGCTGCAGGTGCCGTTCGCCATCGGCGACGCCACGACGCTCACCGAAGCGGGCTATGTCGGTGAAGACGTCGAAAACCTGCTGCTGAAGCTGCTGCATGCAGCCGACTTCGATATCGAAGCCGCTCAGCGGGGCATTGTGTTCATCGACGAAATCGACAAGATCGGCAAGACGAGCCAGAACGTGTCGATCACACGCGATGTGTCGGGTGAAGGCGTCCAGCAGGCGTTGCTGAAGATGCTCGAAGGCACGGTCGCGAATGTCCCGCCGCAAGGGGGCCGCAAGCACCCCGAGCAGCAGTACAACCAGATCGACACGACGAACATTCTCTTCATCTGCGGGGGAACGTTCGTCGGTCTGGAAGACATCATCGCCCGCCGGATGGGCAAGCGGACGATCGGCTTCGGCACGAGTGCGAACAGTCCGACGGTGACCGTCGACGCATCGAAACTGCGAACCGGCTCGCTGCTGCAGTACGCCTGCACCGACGACGTGATCGAGTACGGCATGATTCCCGAACTCGTCGGCCGGTTGCCGCTGGTCAGCTCGCTCTCTCCGCTGTCGGAAAACGATCTGGTCAAGATTATCACCGAGCCGAAAAACTCGCTGATGAAGCAGTACCAGAAGTTCTTCCAGATGGAAAACGCGACGCTCGAATTCACCGAGAGTGCGTTGCGGGAAATCGCGAAAATCGCCATCGAGAAAGACACCGGCGCCCGCGGTCTGCGGAGCGTGGTGGAAGAATCGATGTTCGAAGTGATGTTCGAACTGCCCGACCTCGAACCCGGCAAGAAGTACGTTCTGACCCCGGAAGTCGTCCGCGGTCAGGCCCGGCTCGTGCCCTCGACCGATTCCGCCGCGGCGTGATTGGGCGTCCGAAATCTTTCGTAGACTCAAACCTCGCGCGACGGCTTTCGTCGCGCGAGGTTTTTTCCTTTCCACGGGCCAACGATTGTTTCTCCGTGGATGCGATTGTTAAGATCGGATGAACGGATCTCCATTTATCCCGAACCGTGCCGGACCGCATCATGCAGGCGCAGCTGCGAGTCATTCAGAAGCAGGCGAACATCCAACAGGTGCGGCTGTTGCCCGAGACGGTGATCGGCCGCGCGACCGACTGCAATCTGAAGATTGCCTCCACGCAGGTCAGCCGCCGGCATTGCCGCGTCGTCGTGAATGACATCGGGGTCTATGTTGAGGACCTGTGCAGCGCGAATGGCACGTTTCTGAATGGGCAGCGCTTGCTGCCGAATCAGCCGACGCTCGCCCCGGCTGGTTCACAACTGGCGATCGGCCCGGCCGTCTTTGCCGTGGAGTACCGAACCGCCACCGTGCCGCGACCCGAATTAGGGGCAGCGCCGCCTCCTACACCGCCAGCCCCGGTGACTCTAGCGGCGGCGGAAGAAACCGTCGCGATTCCGTTCGCGGATGTTGCGGCCGCGATCGCCGAAGAACCGGCGGACGAAGCGGTCTTCTCCGGACTGACAACCGGCGTGGAAGAACCCTTGGCGGAGACGATGCCCGCCGCCGAGCCCCCCAAGCGGATGCGGTCGTTGTTCGGCATGTTCCGTCGTGGCGAAAAGACCGAAAAGAAAACGGCGGCACCCGTTCCCTTTCTGCCGGCCGAATCGCCATCAGCGGATGTCGCTGAGGCCGACAACGAAGCGCCGGCTGATCTTGCACCGCCCGCCGAGGAACCCGTGCTGGCGGACGACGCCCCCATCAGCATCGCCGCGGCGCATGAGTCCGACGTTGAAGCGGAAGCCGACAACCCGTTCCGGCAGTTCTCGCAGTACTGAGCATCCGGGCTACTCCGGCCGCTTGCCGACAATGTCCGGAATCTCGCGGATCCAGATGTTGCGGAAGCGCACGGGATTGCCGTGGAACTGCAGACTGATCGGCTGGCGCTCTGGGTGCGGTGAATACGCCGGCGGATTCTCGTAGTCCGTCTTCCCGAGCAACTCGGTGTGATCCTGCACGAGCACGCCGTTGTGGAGCACGGTCACATACCCGGGCTTCAATAATGAGCCGTGATCATCAAACCGCGGCGCGTGGAAGATGATGTCGTAACTCTGCCACTCCCCCGGCTTGCGCGATGCATTCACCAGCGGCGGCTTTGTCTTGTACACGGACCCAGCCTGGCCATCGAAGTAGGTTTTGTTGTCGTACGAATCCAGGATCTGCACCTCGTAGCGGCCCATGAGATACACGCCGGAGTTGCCGCGGCCCTGGCCGCTGCCTTCGACTTTTTCCGGTGAGGCCCATTCGACATGCAGCTGGCAGTCGCCGAACGATTCCTTCGTGGTGATGCCACCGCCCTTCGCGGTCGCGACGCCGTCTTCGACGAGCCACTTGTCGCCGCCGTTCCACTGGGATAGATCACTCCCGTTGAACAGGATCACTGCATCATTAGGAGGGCCTCCGACCGGCCCCGGATCCACCACCTTCGGTTCCGGCCAGACAATCCCGCTGACCCACTCTTTGGCGAACGCAGCCGTCAAAGCGAAAAACATCACCACAGCCATCATCGGCTTCATCGAGTAACGCATTGTGCTGTCCTGAGATGGCTGGTCCGCGACCGTAGGTTGCCAATGACCAGTGACAAATGACCAATGACTCTGGCTACTTCTTTTCCGCGGCTTCGGTGTCGTGCTTGGCTTTCTCGCCCTGGCGTTGCGACAGGACCGGGTTCGGCGTGGCATCCCCGGGTTCGAGACTGATCGCCCAGCGGAAGCCGCCGGTCGCATGCTCCAGAAACAACGGGTTGGTCCACGTCGCTTCGTTGTGCCCGAGGTTCGAGTAAAACACGCGGCCTTCGCCGTAGTTCTTCACCCACGACACCGGCACATGGTACGGCTTCTTCGTCGGGCATTTTTCCATGTTGAGACTCATCAGCACGCGGACCTTTTCCGGCTGCCAGTTCTTGTACTGGTAGATTTCGTCCTTGATTTGAAACTCCCAGCCGAGCGGCTTCATCGCGGGATGATCCGGATCGTGCACGCTGATCGTGACCGTTTCCCCGGCATTCCACGGGTGACCGTCGAAGGTGCCGCCGATCATGTCCCAGTAGGGCTGGTAATCGCCGAAGGTGTCGGTCGCGGAATGAAAACCGACGAACGCGTTCCCCTTCTTCGGCAGCCATTCCTTGAACAGATACTCGCGGTCGGCCTCAGCGATCGGCAACGAACCCGTCGTGTAGAAGATCAGCAGTTGATACTTCTGCAGGTTTTCCTTCGTGATGTCCGCCGCCGCGTTCTGTGTGCAGGTGAGATCGAACAGACCCGTCTGCTGGCCGAGTTGCGTGAGCGCAATTTCCGCCGGCGCCAGCGCCTGGTCCTTCCGATTCACCGAGCCGTGCACAAAGCCAACGCTCTGCGTAAGCATCAGCGCTTTCACCTTGGGGCGATCTTCCGCTTTCGCGGCCAAGCTCCAACCCAACACTGCCACACAGCAACCGGCCCACATCGCGCGCATTGTCTTTTCCCTCACGGATGAAGTCTCAAAGCTCTCGGAGAGGAAATTCTGGCCGATGACCGGACTGCTGTCGAGCGATCGAGATCTGTGAGCGGCCCGACGCTAGTGTCCAGAGTTAGAAAAACGCTTACGTCAATCATCCCGTCATTCCCGCGCAGGCGGGAATCCAGCATCAGTGCGGCAGCGATGACACCGGCCAAGGCCTGGGTTCCCGCCTGCGCGGGAATGACCAGGTCCTCCCGCATCAAAACTTTCCCACCACGTTTTTTCAACGTTCTAATAACTCGGGACACTAGCCGCCGGTGTGTTGACCGAAGGCTTCACCGGCGGCTAGCGCCGTCCCGCTCACAGAAAATCACTTCTTTTTCGCCGGCGTCCAGCGGGGTTCCCACTCGGGCAGAGGTGTGCGGGCGGATTGCAGATAGTCGCCGATCTTCGCGGCGATCTCCGGGTGCATCGCGGCGACGTTGTTCTTCTCCGCGACGTCGTTCTGCTGATCGAAGAGGGCCACTGGGGCATCGGCGGACCCGCTGCGAATGCCCTTCCAGCGTCCCTGATAAAGAGCGGCCTGTTTGAATCCCCCTTCGTGGAATTCCCAGTAGAGGAACTCGTGCTGCTTCTGGCCGTCGGGTGTACCGGTTAACGTCGGCACGAAACTGATCGAATCCCGGCCCTCCGGCAACGTTGTCCCCGCGAGTTCGCAGGCGGTTGCCATCCAGTCACCGAAATATCCGACCTGGTCGGTGACCTTGCCCGGCGCGACGGTGCCGGGCCAATGGGCGATCATCGGCACGCGGATTCCGCCATCGGTGAGACTGCGCTTGATCCCCGTGAACGGTCCTGACGGATTGAACCGCGCGAGGTTGTGATTGCTCTCGTTATGCGGGCCGTTGTCACTGGTGAAGATTACCAGCGTGTTGTCCTCAATCCTCAACTCTTTCAACGTGGCGAGCAGTCGGCCGACGTAGCCGTCCATCCGCGAGATCATCGCCGCCTGCCCTTTGTCAGGATCGGGCCAATCTTTGTCGGCGTAGGGACCGTAGTCCGGAACCTGGGCGCCGTTCTTCAACGCGCGTGTCCGTTCGTTGTTCGCATGGGGAATGACCATGCTCCAGTACAGGAAGAACGGTCCCTGCCGATGATCCTGAACAAACTGAATTGCGGCATCGGCGAAGAGATCATCCGCAAACGTCACGGCCTCGGTCGCATAGCCGGCACCGTGATCACCCACGGGGGTTACAACGTTCGGCAGCGAAACTCGCTCTTCATTCCGCCAGAGAAACGCCGGGAAATGGTTGTGGGCGTGCTGCTGATTCAGATAACCGAAAAACTCGTCGAAGCCCTGCTTGCGCGGGAGTCCCGTCTCCGCCGGGCCGACATCGCCCAAGCCCCATTTGCCGATGAGCGCCGTGCGATAACCCGCCTGCTGCAGCAGTTTGGCGACGGTCACATCATCCGGTTTCAAGGCCTGAGCCGCCGGATTGGCCGCCCCGGCGTTGCCACGGACCTTGGTGTGGCCGTGGTGCTGCCCGGTCATCAGCACGCTGCGCGATGGCGCACAGACCGTGGCCCCCGCGTAGAAATGCGTGAACCGCATCCCACCGGCCGCCATGCGGTCCAGATGCGGCGTCGCGATGACCGTCTGGCCATAGCATCCCAAGTCGCCGTAACCCAGATCATCCGCCATGATCCAGATCAGGTTCGGCTTCTCCGCTGCAGAGAGCGAAGAAACCAATACCGTCACAATCATGACCACAGCGGTCACACGTGCGCGACCAAGCATCGGCAAATCTCTTGAAAGACAACCGGCCGGAAAACTCAGCTGTTCAGCTTCCAGTCGTTTGGCAGAACGGCGTCCTTGGGAACTACGATGACGCCATCCTCGACAATCACCGGTGCGAACTCGCCCTGGTTAATCGGGTTCGCCAACTTCACCTGCACGTTGCGGCCGATGCGGCAGTTTTTGTCGATGATCGCCCCGTCAATCGTCGCGCCATCACCGATGCCGACATAGGGCGAGCCGGCCTTTTCTTCCGCGTCGCGGTCGCAATCGGTCTGGTAGTAATCCGCACCCATGATGATCGTGTTGCGGATGGTGACATTCTTGCCGATGCGGCAACGAAGCCCGATGACCGAATTCTCGATCACGGATCCTTCACCGATCACGCAGCCGTCGGCGATCAGGCTCTGGCGGATCATCGCCCCATCGCAACGCGTCGGCGGCAACGACCGCGCATGCGTGAAGATCGGCCCGCTGGGATCTTCCAGCGAAAACGCGGCATTCGCGCGGGTCAGTTCGAGGTTCGCATCGAAGAACGACCGCACGGTTCCAATGTCTTCCCAGTAACCGTCGAACAGGTGCACTTGCACCTTGTGCGTGCGGATCGACATCGGGAAGATTTCTTTGCCGAAGTCGTGGTAGTCGGTCTTTTCGAGAAGATTCACCAGCACGTCGCGGCGGAACAGATAGATCCCCATGCTCGCGAGGCAGTCACGACCTTTGCTTTCAATTCCCCGCGCATCGATCCACGACGGTTCGGTGCGGACGAGATCGATTTCCTCATCGGTCTTGGGCTTTTCGAGGAAGCCGAGCACTCGACCCGAATCATCCAGCCGCATGAGGCCGAAACCGTGGGCCTGCTGCCGTGTCACCGGCAAAGCACCGATCACCACGTCGGCGCCGGATTTCTCAAGCGAAGCCACCATGTCGCGGTAGTCCATGCGGTACAGCTGATCGCCGGACAGAATCAGCACGTACTCCACATCTTTTTGCTGCAGATAGCGCAGGTGCTTGCGAACGGCATCGGCGGTTCCCTGGTACCAGGCGTCGCCTTCCATCGTCTGCTGAGCAGCAAGGATTTCGACGAAGCCGCCATCAAAACGATCGAAGCGATAGGTCTGGCGAATATGGCGATGCAGGCTGACGGAATTGAACTGGGTGAGCAGATAGATGCGGTTCAGTCCACTGTTGAGGCAGTTGGAGATCGGGATATCGATCAACCGGTACTTTCCGGCCAGCGGAACCGCGGGCTTGGAACGGTACTGCGTCAGAGGGAACAACCGGGTGCCTTTGCCCCCGCCCAGAATGACCGTCAGGATTTGCGACATACCGAGTCTCGCCTGGAGTGCATCATGTTGTAGATGGGCCGCCGGACCGCTTGCGCGGCACGACGGCGTGAGTATATCGAGATGATCCGCGTTGTCCTATCCACCGCCGGGCGAGCGTTGCGGCGACAAGGTGGCGTGGAATCGGTCTCGAATTGTTCCTCTTCGCTGGTGTAAGGCCCGCCTGCTTACGCCAGCAGAGAGGCCAGCACTTCCAATACCAATTCCGCGGGAACCCGGATGGCTGGGGAGGCGAATACCCGGACCCGTTTGACGTAGTCGTCAAACTGGGTTTGGGCCAACGCGGCGACCACCGGGGAGACATCGCTTAAGGAGCGGTAGATGTTTTCCTTGGGCGAAAAGATGTCGACGCGGAACTCGACTTCGCGATGCAATGGCGGCGCATCGATCAACAAATCACAGGGGCCGAGCGGTGTTCCAAGTGACTTGGACACGTGTGCCGTCAGCTGCGCGGTTAATTCCTGCAATGCGACGTACGGTCGTCCGGCCAGGGCGTGATAAAGCTCGGGCTGCTGGGAATGACCGAACTCGCAGACCCGCTTGTGCAACCGGCGCTTCGAACCAAACAATCCGTTGAGCAGCCCGGCAACCGCCGTGTTTTGTCCCGCGTTGCAGAGCGTGCGAGTAAACTCCGCGTCCCCCTGGGTAAAAAGCTGCGGTAAATCGAGGCGCTGGTACAGCTCGAAAAAACTCCGCGTCAACATGCAGGTTGCTGAACGAACCGCGTGATGCCAGTAGACTTCACTGAACATCACATACCGGGCGAAGACCATCAGCTCCGCCGCAGTTTTGCCCTTCGAGGACAACGCCAACCCATCACCAGCCTCGTTGACCACCAGTGCGTGAATCAAACGGTCACGGTCGAAATTGCGACCATACGGAACCCCGGCGTGCAGACTATCGCGCTCGAGGTAATCCATCTTGTCGATATCGATCGGCCCCGACAGTATCGACCGCACCAGCCGCAAGGCCGGCGTGTCGGTCCGTGGCTGCAGGACATCCAGCACTTCTTCGGGTTCAATGCCCCACAACGATCGCAGTTGCGTAGACATCTCGCGGTCTGCATCGAGAAATTGCGCGGCAAACTCTTCATGCGCCGGGACGCCGGATATATGCATGTCTTCGATCGGATGGCAGAACGGCCAATGTCCGAGGTCATGCAGCAGCGCCGCCGCGAGCAGCGTCTCCGCATGGTGAACGTTGACCGTCGCAGCGAAGCGCGGATCCTGTCCGAGTTGCCACAGGTAGCGACAGGCATTGTGGAACACGCCGAGGGCGTGCTCGAAGCGGGTATGCGTCGCCCCGGGATAGACCTTGCTCGCCAACCCCAGCTGCGAGACCTGGGCCAGCCGCTGGAATTCCGGCGTATCCACCAGCGCCCGGACACGCGGCGTAAACGGGACACTCAAGCGCTCCGGAATGCGGACGATGGCCCCGCCACCGTGCAGCGCCGCAATCTCGGGAATCTCTTCGTAAGGATGATGCATGGAATCTCAGAGTCATTCGGACGTGGGTGGCCGGGGCTGGAGCGTACTCGCGAAGCCCCGGAAAGATCAGCGCCCCCTGTCCCGGGGCTTCCCTTCGGTCCAGCCCCGGCCACCCATTCTAAAAACGTGCTGACGCTGTCCACATTATCACTGTTCGCTTCGCGATGCTCCACCGTAGCGGTATACTCATCGCCACGTCCTGATCCGGGCCGTCACTCCTTCTGAGGAACAACTCGATGCCGTCTCGCGCTTCCCGTCGTGATTTCCTGAAGACTTCGACTGCCGCTCTCGCCGGCGCGACCATGCCTTACTGGTTCACCACCACGCAAAACCGTGCGCTGGGCCACACGCTGGTTAACGGCCGCCCGGTCCTCGGCTGTATCGGCACGGGTGACCGCTGGCATCAGGTGGTGAGTGGCGCACTGAACTACTCCGACGGTGTTGCCGTCTGCGATGTCGATCGCAAGCACATGGAAGAAGGCCGGGACAAGGTCAAGGACATCATGTCCAAGAAGGGCAAAGACGCCCAGGTCGAGATGTACGAAGACTATCGCCAGCTGCTCGACCGCAAAGACATTGATGTCGTGACGATCGTCACGCCCGATCACTGGCACAGCAAGATCTCGATTGATGCCATGCGCGCCGGCAAAGACGTCTATTGCGAAAAGCCGCTGACCCTCACGATTCATGAAGGCAAGCAGATTCGCAAAGTGCTGCAGGAAACCAAGCGAGTCTTCCAGGTCGGCACGCAGCAGCGCAGCGAAATGGGCCTTAACTTCCTCAAAGCGGTCGCGATGATTAAGCAGGGCCGCATCGGCAAAGTGCAGCGGGTGATCTGCGACATCGGCGGTTCGACCAACAGCGGCCCCATTGCTGAAGCGGATGTGCCGTCGGAACTCAACTGGGACATGTGGCTCGGCCAGGCACCGATGGTCAAGTACCGCTCCAGCAAAGAGGCCAAGTCGTCGAACGGAAAGTACCCCGCGTCGCGCGTCCATTACGAATTCCGCTGGTGGTACGAATACTCCGGCGGCAAGATGACCGACTGGGGCGCCCACCATGTCGACATTGCGTCGTGGGCGCTCGGTATCGATGAAACCGGCCCCGTGAGCCTCGAAGGAACTGCGGAGCATCCGTGCGAATTCAAGGATGGCGTGCCGCAGTGTGATGATCGCTACAACGCCGCGACGAAATTCGACGTGACGGTGATGTGCCCCGGCGAGGTCGAAATGCACATCGTCAGCAATTCGAAGGACGGCAACGGCATCCTCTTCGAAGGGACCGAAGGACGGTTCCATGTCAGCCGCGGAGCGATGAAGGGCGCGCCCATCGAAGCACTGAAGGAGAAGCCACTCACGGAAGAAGACCTGGTGAAGTTGTACAAGGGCAAGAAGCCCGGCAACCACATGGGGAACTTCTTCGAGTGCATCGCCGACCGGACCGACCCGATCTCCGACGTCTACTCGCATCACCGCGCGATGACGACGTGCCATCTCGCGAACATCGCCATCCGCCTCGGCCGCAAAATCAACTGGGATTCGAAGGCCGAACAAATCGTCGACGACGCCGATGCGAACAAGTGGCTCCAGCGCGAACAGCGCAAGGGCTACGAAATCGACGTCACCGTCTGAGAGAGTTGAGAATCGAAAGTAGAGAATTGAGGAAGCCCAGGGATTGCATCCCTGGGTCTCTTCGTATTCACGGACAGGGCAGGAAGAAATGACGATTAACGACGAGACGACTCAGTCCGACGCCACAATTGCCGCCCGTGGGGGATGGACGCCCGAGTTTGTAACACGGCCGAGTGCCCCGCCAATTTACATGACCACGGCGTTTGACCTGGAGGATCTCGGTCAACTGGACGCCGTCGCCACCGGCCGCGAAGCGGGTTACATCTACACGCGCGACGGTAATCCGAATCACGAAGCCTTCGCGGCGGATGTCGCCCGGTTGGAGGGCGCCGAGGCGGGCATCGTTGCCGCCTCCGGAATGGGAGCCCTCACCGCGGGGCTGTTGGCCCTGGTGAAAACCGGCGATCATTTGATTGCCGCGCGGCTGCTGTATGGCCGCACCGGGCAGTTGATCAATCATCTTTGCGCATCGTTCGGTGTGAAGGTGACCTACGTCGATGTCAGCGATCCGCCTGCCATCGCGGCGGCGGTGACGCCCGAGACGAAGCTATGCATCGTGGAAAGCGTGTCGAATCCGCTGGTGGAAGTCACCGATCTTCCCGCGATTGTGCAGGCGTTGGGGACGGTGCCCCTGCTGGTCGATAACACCTTCGCGACGCCGAGTCTGCTGCGACCGATCGAACATGGCGCGCAGCTCGTCTGGCACAGTGCATCGAAGTATCTGAACGGTCACGGCGACGTGATGCTCGGCGTGATGGTAGGGGCGGCGTCGCTGATGCGGAAAGTCCGCGGGGCGTTGTCGCTTTACGGGATGAACAGCAACCCCATGGAAACGTGGCTCGGGTCACGCGGCCTGCGAACGTTGCCGCTGCGCATGGCGCGGGTCTCGGAAACCGCCAGGACCGTCGCGACATTTCTTCAGACGCAACTGGGTGTCTCGCGGGTGTTTTATCCGGGATTGCCAATACATCCC
>DASRYX010000791.1:0-2784 GCA_035686985.1 Planctomycetaceae bacterium
TCCGCGGCGATCTCCGCATAATGGCCGATGTTCCCGCCCAGATCCCAGACTTGCTTCCAATGTCGGAATTGGATCGTCTGCCGCAGGAACCGCTCCTTCTGCCGGGAATCCTCCTCGGTATAGTGCTCGCCGGTCCCGTAATCCGACCAGGTCGTCTTGGGAGGCGACCAGCGCAGGCCTTCAATGGTCCGCTGCAGATTGCGGATGCTGTTAAGAATCATCTGATGCTGAAAGCCGGCTTGGGAAAGAGCCTGCGCGGTTCCCTGGCTCGAAGTCGCCGTCCGCGCTTCGACCGTTGCATGCAAGGCGACGTGGGTCAGCACTCCCCGGCGAAACAAGTCTCTCAGCGACATCGCCTGCCAGCACTCCTGCGGCGTGATGCCTTCCAACCGTCCCCGCAGCCAGGGCTGAAAGGGAAGATTTCGATACGCCTGCAACATCAGCGGGAAGAGAAACGTCTGACAGAACTGGCGATACCCAACCCACGGCGTCCCCGCGGGTAGTCGCTCAAACGACGTGACATCAATGAAGGTCGGTCGCCCACGATGGAATTGAACGTTGTAGGCGGTCCCGTCTTTGATCGTGCAGCCGTTGGTGACGGCTTCCCTCAATAGTTCCAGATGCAACAGTGCCGCATCGCGCAGCATCGAGAAGGCCCATTCATAGGGATAGCTGATGAACGAAATCACCTCATGTTCCAGGACGCCGGCCCATGCGGCGGTGCGTGGAGATGGAGCCGTGTCGATCAACTGCGAGCCCACAATCCGGCCGGACTCCATCGCCTGTCGAAAGAACGGCAACGGAGAGATCGCCTGCCATTCCAGCAAGGCGGCGGGCGACAGGTACCGCAGGACTCGTCCGTCGGCCGTACGGCAGACACGAGCCGCACGATCCCGGTAAGAGCCGGGATCAAACTCCACGGTCGCGATCGGCGCAGTGACGGGTGAGAGCGAACCGGCTCGATTATCCCGCCCGGTGAGTTGCATCACAGCGCGCACCCCGAGCGACATTGATCACATAAACAAAGAACTCGACCCAGGCGTTGTGGATCAAGTGATGTTGAACCGGAACTCACCCGACAGCGCCTCAGCCAGCGTCGGCTGCACTGCGGGAGAACGATCGACGGAAGGCGTCCAAGCCCCTTCGCGTCCAACCACGCCTTCACCTTTGCGTCCCAGGCAGGTGGCCCACAGATAGCGTCCAAAGACCACCAGGCCCGCACCACCTCCAACAAGTGCCTGCATCAGCAGGCTGGCTGAACCGGGATCAAAATAGGCGAGTAACAAAGTCCCTCTCCGTGCCAGACAACAAACACCGCGGCAAGCGCAGCCCATCATCACTGACGATGACGTTCTGGCTCGCCATCGCCGCGCGGAAAATCCGTTCCGGATCAAACCCGGATCCGCGGTGAAGGTTTCGCACTGTCAGGAAAAAATCTCTTAGAAGGACCACTGCTGATCACGGGTGGACTTCTCGCGTACGTGATCAAAAACAAATACCTCAAAGAACTTCGGTGCGTAAGCGAGAACTCGCGCGGGGCTAGATTTCCGGCGGCGCAGGGGGAAATTGCGATCTATAGTTCAGTTGGACCAACTTCGCAGGAAATGCAGCAATGCGGCGGGCGGCGATCATCGGGGCAGGACTGGCCGGACTCGGCGCACTGACGTTGGGCGTTGTGCTGCTGCTCGGCATGCCCGCCCGTTCGTCACAACCTGCGCCAGCCGTTCCACCGGCACCGCCATCTCAGGAACCGCGGATCGGAGACCGGGTGATCATCGGCATGCTCGAAGACGACGATCCGAAGCATCTGATCTGCATGGTGCGCGACATTCAGGATCGCACCGAGATCGAAGCACTCGTCGCCTCGCGCGACGTGGAAGGGATGCGGCAAGCGCTCGGCTATCGACGGGCGTCGCTCATCCCCAACCGAAGTCCCGCCGTGCTTCTGCAACTCGGGCGTGATCTCTGCCGCGTCCGGATTCTTGACGGCGACACGCGCGGCCGAGAAGGTTGGCTCCCCCCCGAATACATCCTGCGCCGGGCAATCTGAGCCAGACCGGGGCTCACTTGGATCGAGAAGCGGCTTTCCGCTGCACCGTCTTTTTGGCGGGCTTCTTCTTCGCCGACTTCGGCCCACTCGACTTCGTGGACTTCTTCACCGTTCGTTTCCGCGGACTGCGTTTTGGTGCCACCAGCGCGGCGGCTTCGGCGCGTTTGGCTTGAGCCACTTCTTCCTTCACAAGCCTGTCAATCTGTTCGGGCGTGGCCTCGTCGATCTTACGGCCGAGTTTCTTCCGCACGGATTTGAAAACCTTCACCGACTCATCAGTCTGCGGACCTTTCGACACGAGGGCCTCCATTCGCATGCTTTCCGCCGTGACCGTCAGCGAAGATGGCGGCGACCACCACGCTCCGATGCGAACGCCAAGATACAGCAGGTTCGCCTGCCGTTTGGAGCATCCGCCTTCCAGGCAGGCGGCGTAAAACATGCGATCGGCCTGAAGCCGTTCGTGGTCCGTGCCTGCATTGACACACGCCACATCATGTACAATCGAAGCCCGGCGGTACGCTCCGGTGTAGGGGGATTCGACGGTGCTCCAGAGCGCCGAGGGAATGCTCGCGCCATTGATCGTGCTGTGCGTGGGCGCCAGCCACGGCACGCCCTGCGGATCGATGTAGGTGAAGTCTTCCAGCAACACCATGTCGCGATCATTCTGACTCGGCAGACTGAGCCAGCGCGTAATCGGTTCCTCCGGTGAGAACGGCATGCGCGATCTCCGAACG
>DASRYX010000792.1:0-8492 GCA_035686985.1 Planctomycetaceae bacterium
GTGGGTTGCCCACCGGATTCACTGATCTCGACCGCCAGACCAATGGCTTGCAGCCCGCGGAACTCGTGATAATTGCGGCGAGGCCGTCGATGGGGAAAACGGCGTTCGTGTGTAATCTCGCCGAGTGGGTTGCCGGTCCCGCCGAAGCCGGCGTGCTGATCTTCAGCCTCGAACAATCAAAGCTGGAAATTGCCGAGCGTTTCTTGTGTATCCGCGCCCGGCTCGATGGTCACCGGCTCCGCAAAGGTTTGCTCGACGAACCCGAACGCAACGCACTCCTGCATGCGGCGAATGAGCTCAGCACGCTGTCACTCTTCATTGACGATTCCCCCGGACGCACGGTGGGCCAGATCAGCGCGATCACGCGCCGGCTGAAACGCCGCAATAACATTGGCCTGGTGATCATCGATTATCTGCAGCTCATCGAGCCGGAAGACAAGAAGACGAACCGCGAACAGCAGATCGCGCAGATTACCCGGCGACTCAAGGGAATCGCTAAGGAAAACAGTCTGCCGGTGATCGCGCTGTCTCAGCTCAACCGCGGCGTGGAATTGCGGGAAGACAAGCGGCCGCGGCTCGCCGACTTGCGCGAGAGCGGCGCCATCGAACAGGACGCCGACATCGTCATGTTCCTGCACCGTCCGGACGCCTACGACCCCAGCGACCGCCCCGGCGAAGCGGAAATCATCGTCGCCAAACACCGCAGCGGCCCGACCGGCATTGTCACATTACGGTGGCGCAAAGAATCGATGCGCTTCGAAGATTACTCCGCCCTCGAAGGCGGCGCGATGGATAACTTCGGGTAACGCGCCGCCTTCGAAGTTTCTACTCAATACGACGAGTCTTCCCCTTCAGATTTCTATTTCGATGGAGCACTGACGGAGGTGTTCTCGACTCGGTTGGACAACGGTTGAATCGTAAAGGTCTGGCCGTTGTAGACAACTCTCGCGAAATAGATAATGTTCGCTCCGTGATTCGGGTTGCTGATATTTCCCGAAAAGGTTTCGACTCGATTCCCGGCCTTTACCGAAACTCGCCAGGGGACTGAAGCAACCGATCCGGCGTAATAGTTGACTCCGACATCGTAGACACCTTGCTGGACCGTGTTTTGTCCACAAATATAATAGTTTTCAGGTCCGTAAGCGACGGTGTTGTCGACATCCAGTTGACCGACGTCACCGGTTTTATTGGCGTAATAGACAATGGTGCCCGTGGGCTCGCGGACATACAGGTCGATATCACCCGCGGTGTCCCACGTCAGCGTCGCTTGAACAATTCCCTGACCCACGGTTGAAGTGGCCGGAACGAGGGATTGATCGTAGCCAACGAGAGCGCTCAGCACGTTTCCAAGCACGGAAGTATTACCCATATAGGCTTTCGCGAAACTGTGCAGTTCTGTAAAGCACTTCACACTGAGGGAGTTTGGGGGAACGCCACCGAACGACGGCACACAGTCCCCGGGATTCGTGATGTAGGCGGGTGAGACGCGGTACATCGTTGTTCGCGGACTTCCCACCATCACGACGCCCAACGCGCCGAATGCCTTGGTTTGAGTGACGACGTCGCTCGCGCCCGTTGCGGGAAAGCGAGTTTCCAGGATCCGCAGCGCGCGGTCGGTCACGTTGTTGCCGTGCGAGTGCGCCACGACAACGACCTTGTTGCCGCTCCGGACTTGCTGCTCAAGCAGGGTTGCGAGTGAATTCGCCTTGATCGAAGCCGCCGAAGAGGCATCGTTCCACTGAAACCAGTCTACCACCTTGACGCGGATGGCTTCGGTGACATCCAGCGGCGTGCCGATAATGGCCGCAACACCGGCGACAATGCTGTTCGCCGCAGAAGCCAAGGTGGCGGAGATTTCGTAGATGGCAGTATTCAGAGCCTCCAGTCCCAAGTCCCCCGGCGGCAGCGGCTCCCAGTGCCCAAATTCATCCACGATTTCGCTTTCGGTGGACGTGTTGTACCAATGCGTTACGGAAGCCTCGGGCAGAACGCTGAGTGTGTTCTGTCGCAAGATATGAGCGTCGGCATAGGCGTTCGGATACAGATTGTTGATTCCGTTGACATAAATCACGACGGTCCGGCTCGGATCCTCGCTGCCCGGGCAGAGTTCGGCGGCGGCGGGCGGAACGAGCGACGTGCCGCCGTTCTGTAACAACTGCTGTGCTTGGCGGATGGCGCTGTGCTGAACGGCGCTGAGGGAATTGCTGGCGGCCCGCTTGCGTGCACTCGCCTGACGCGATCGGGACCGGGCAGTTTGCGACGGCTCGGCGATAAACCCGGAAAGCTCCGCGTTCCGTTCGTAGAACGACTGCAGGTTGCCGGCGTTCAGCCGGGATGTCACCGTGTCATCGACGGTCTTGAGTGCCTCATCGATCGTCCGCGCGTCCGCGAAGATGTTGTCGATATCGGTTTGAATCTGTGCTGCTGCTTCGTCGACCGGGACATCGGCATCTAGGAGCGAGTCCACCGATCCTTGCAGGGCGGGATCAATATCCTTGCACCCGGCAATGGTGAGTGCCCAGATCCCGAAGAGCAGCGCAAGAGAATTCCGGAACCGTCGCGTCATGATTGGCCCTTTGAAAGCGACTGAGATGATCCGTGAGACAATGCCACTGAACAGTGGCGATTGATATGTGTACTCATCTGAGTCGCGGATCGTCAACTCGCTCAGAGGTGAACTCCGGGAGGTAGGGCTGGCGCAGGGCGACGGTGCATCGGCCGGCGAATGCCAACGTCGCGAGTCAGTCCGTGGAAATGCAGAAGTCCGGCATTGAGGAAAATGCCGGACTTCGACGCCCATCAAAAGTGAAACGCCCCGGTCGATCCGTTGACCGGGGCGTTCACGCCAACAACGCGGCAATCCTTCACCAACGTCGAAGGCAGAGCGAGGAGTCGAGAGCGGAGAGTCTAGAGTCAAGAGCCAGAGTATGCATCTTATCTGACTCTCAACCTTCGACCATCAACTCTCAACCTATCTTTATCAGCTGCATCCCAGGCTATTCCCGCAGTTGTGGCACAGGTAGCAGTTGCCGTTTCGCACGGTGATCGCGCCGCAATTGTCGCAGCTGGGGGCGTCGGACTGGAACTTGGCGAACTGCTGGCTGCGGATCATCGGGCCGTCCTGCGACGACTGGATGACGGGCTCCAGGTGGCCGTTCAGTTTGATGCCCCCGTTTAGCCGGTGAGCGATCGCCGTTGGGAGCCGGTCAGTGGTATCGGCCGAGGTCGTGGGCTCTGCCTTCACGGCGACCTCGGCCTTCCGATGCGTTTCCGGCGGGTCCTCGCCATCGGGCGTTGCTCCCTTCGCATCCACGATCGACCGGTTCGGCGTGTTCGCCTCGCGGAAGCCGGGGATGAACTGGATCGCCATCCAGCGGAAGATGTAGTCAACCACACTCTTCGCATTCGGAATGTCCGGGTTGCCCGTCCAGCCCGACGGCTCGAACCGCGAATGCGAGAACTTGTCGACCAGCACCTGCAGTGGCACACCGTACTGGAGACACATCGACGTTTCGGTGCCGATGACGTCCATCAGCCCGCCGATCGTGCTGCCTTCCTTCGCCATGCTGATGAAAAGTTCGCCCGGCGTGCCATCCTCGAAGAGGCCGACGGTGATGTACCCTTCGTGTCCGCCGACGGAGAACTTGTGGGTGAGCGAGTGTCGGGTGGACGGCAGACGGCGGCGTTGCGGCTGACCGGGTTGGCTGCCACCCTTCTGCTTGTCGCCTTCTTTCTTCGTCGACAGTGGCTGGCTCTGCTTGGAACCGTCGCGATAGATCGCGAGGGCTTTCAAACCGAGCCGCCAGCCTTCGACGTAAGCCTTTTCGATGTCCTCGACCGTCGATTCCGCGGGCATGTTGACGGTCTTGGAAATCGCCCCGGAGAGGAACGGCTGCGCGGCCGCCATCATCTTCGTGTGCGCCCGCCAGGCAATCGTACGGGTCCCGTTCTGGGCCTTGAACGCACAGTCGAAGACCGCGACATGCTCGGGCTTGAGATCAGCCGCCCCTTCGATCGTTTCACGCGATTCAATGTGCTGAATCATGCGATCGATCTGTTCCTGATCGTAACCGAGTGACCGCAGCGCGAGCGGCACCGTGCGGTTGACGATCTTCATCATCCCGCCGCCGGCGAGCTGCTTGTACTTTACGAGGGCGATGTCCGGCTCGATCCCGGTGGTATCGCAATCCATCATGAAGGCAATCGTTCCCGTCGGTGCCAGCACAGTCGCCTGGGCATTGCGGTAGCCGTAAGCCCGACCGGCGTCGACGCACTCTTCCCACACCTGGCTCGCGGCGTTCCGCAGATAATCGGGACACGTGCTGTCGATGCGATCGACCGCATCGCGATGCATCCGCATCACACGATTCATCGGCTCGGCATTGGCGGCATAGCCTTCGAACGGCCCGAGATAGCTCGCCATCCGCGCACTGGTGAGGTTCGCCTGACCGTGCATGATCGCGGTGAGTGCCCCGCAGATCCCGCGACCGGCGTCGCTGTCGTAGGGAATGCCCATCGACATCAGCAGGCTGCCGAGGTTCGCGTAACCCAGTCCGAGCGGACGGTAAAGATGGCTGTTCTTCGCGATTGTCGGCGTCGGATAGCTCGCGTTGTCGACGAGGATCTCCTGAGCCGTGAAGAAGACCGACACGGCCTTGCGATAGCGCTCGACGTCGAACTGGCCATCGGTCCGCTGGAACTTGCGGAGGTTCAGGCTCGCGAGGTTGCACGCGGTATCGTCGAGGAACATGTACTCCGAGCACGGGTTGGACGCGTTGATCCGTCCCGAGTTCGGGCACGTGTGCCAGCGGTTGATTGTCGAATCATACTGCACGCCGGGATCGCCGCAGTACCATGCCCCTTCCGACATCTGACGGAGCACGTACTTGGCATCATATTCCGGGCCGAACTTGTTGCTATCCGTGACCCAGCGGGTTTTCCACTTCTTGCCTTCCTCGGCCGCCCGCATGAACTCATCGCTCACACGCACCGAAAGGTTGGCGTTCTGGAACATGATCGAACTGTACGCTTCGCCGTTGAAGTTCGAATCGTACTCGCCCGATTCGATCAACACGCGGGCTTTCTTCTCTTCCTTCAGCTTGCACTGAATGAAGTCGAGAATGTCCGGGTGCCAGTCTTTGAGGGACTGCATCTTGGCGGCGCGACGGGTCTTGCCGCCCGACTTCACGACCGCGGCGATCTGATCATAAACCCGCATGAAGGACAGCGGGCCGGACGGTGTGCCGCCGCCGGAGAGTTTTTCCTTCGCGCTGCGGATGGACGACAGATCGGTGCCGGTGCCCGAGCCGAACTTGAACAGCATGGCCTCGCTGGTCGCGAGACGCATGATGTCTTCCATGTTGTCGTCAACCGACTGGATGAAGCACGCGGATGCCTGCGGATATTCGTAGGACGTTTCCGGGCGGTCGATCTCGTTGGTTTCACGATTCCAGAAATAGTTTCCGCGGCAACCCTTCACACCGTACTGGTGAAAGAGCCCGACGTTGAACCACACCGGCGAATTGAAGGAACCATGCTGGTGCAAACACAACCAGGCAAGATCCTTATAAAAATTCTCGCCGTCTTCCTTGCTGGCGAAGTAGCCCTGTGCGATGCCCCAGTCGGCGATCGTGCGGGCGACGCGGTGAATCACCTGCTTGACACTATGCTCGCGCTCGGCGGTGTTGGGTTCACCGTAGAAATACTTGCTGACGACCACGTTCGTCGCGAGGGCCGACCAGGGCTTCGGGATTTCACAATCCGTCTGCTCGAAGAGAATCTTGCCATTCTCATCTTTAATATGCGCGGTGCGATAATCCCACTCGACGGTGTCGAACGGGTCGGTCTCGGCGGGGCAGAACGTCAACTCGATGTGCATCGGCTGTCGCTCGGGAAGGGGGCGATGGCCATTGCCGTGACCATTCCCATTGAGGTGGCCGTTGGCGGCCGAAGAAGACGGCGCAGACAATCCTTTGGACTGGTGCATCATGCACGCTCCATTCATGGGGGAGTGGACGTTGACGTCCGATCACTGCCAAGCCTGGCAGTTCCTATCGACGCAAAACAACCGGGTTCGACATGAAACTTGTTCCCACCGGAAGCGATTCCTCAGAAATGGACCACTACCTATTGTAGACGTGGCTTGAATCACCTCAACGAGTGGTGAACTCGACTGGAAGGCTACTATAAAACGCCATGCGTGAATGTCAACCCGATGAAACACCCGATGTGGGGGTCGAAGGGGTCACTTCCCCCACAACTTGCGGTCTGATGCGAGGTTACCGCGTTAAGAATTTTTGGAGAAAATGTTCACACGTGACTCACCAGCGGATGCTTTTGCTGCCGGTGTGCCGATTTCGCAACGTGCCGCTCCGGGATGACGCTACGCAAGTCGTTACCATAAATCGCTTTGCAGATTGTGTGGAAATCGTGAAGGAGCGGAATTCACGCTGCGAAAACGCCTCGTCACGAACCGGAATTGACGGTTCTTCTGGGCCGCCATACGGTTGCTGCGAGCGTGTTTCTAGTGCCTCGAGCTGGATTGACCGATGTTCACAGTTTTCCTGCTGGTGATTTCCAACGTCTTTATGACGTTCGCGTGGTACGGCCATCTGAACTACAAATCGAAACCCCTCTGGATTGTGATCCTCGCCAGTTGGGGCCTGGCATTCTTCGAATACTGCTTCCAGGTTCCCGCCAACCGTTACGGCCACGGACAGTTCTCCGCGCCGCAGCTCAAGATCATTCAGGAAGTCATCACGCTGGGAGTCTTTGGCGTCTTCTCCTACACCGTGCTCAAAGAGCCGCTGCGGTGGAACGACTGGATCGGCTTCGCCCTCATTGCCGCCGCGGTCTTCTTCATCTTCGTGATGCGGCCGGCCGCTGACGGGGCCGTGGGGAGTGGGCATTAGGAGGTTGGGGAATCGGGGCATGACGAGGTCGCATTTCCTACTGCCCATTGCCCACTCCCAACTGCCCTCCTCGCACAATCTCTTGGAACATCGTGCCATGCCGATGCAGCCGGTGTTGGTATTCGGCGAAGGACATCTCCGCGCGGGCGAACACTGCGCGGTGCGTGCCCCACACCAGCCGCCCCGCGGCGTCCAGAAGTACTGTGAAGACGACGCTCGACACGCAGCGTCCGAGCCGACCGCGGCGTCGTTGCAGGATTCCCAACCGCTGTCCCTGAAAATGCAGATGGAACACTTCGTCGTCGAGCACCTGCTCGCAGAGTTCCTTCAAGACCGGACACCGCGACGCCTTTCGCAGCGCGGCGTAGTAGACCATCGCAATCACCTCCGCGGTCACGAGCACGGTGATCGCCGTTTCCAAACCCGCAAGATGACGTAATCGTCGAAAGCCATTGTCCGTCCATTCGCCGGTTAATCTCGGAAACTGATAGGCATCGAGATACTCGCCCAGCATTGCGGCGTGCATGTTCTCTTCCGCGATGAACTGTTGCAGCGCCGTGACATACCCAGCATCGCCGACGTGTTGAGCATGCACCGCAGCGACGCGGAGAAAATGGCGTCCCTCGCCACTTTCGCCGCGTTGAAAAATCGCGATCGATGGCAACAGGTCGCGCTGTTCGTCGTTGGTCAGATGCACGCCGCGGGCGAACGGCAGCGGCGGTCGCGTTTGTGCCCGGTGCTCGAAGTGCCGGGACCAGTCGGCGGAATTCCAATCCGTCACCGACGCGGGGAGAACCGCTTCGGCCGGATCGACTTCAATGATCGACAGCATGATCGGTCTCCGTCATCTCAATGTGGGATCTGCCGTGTTCGCCATCGCCGCGAGTTGATCTAACCTCGATGCCACGGCGTCGATGATGTCGTCGGGTGTGGACGTTCCCGCGGTCAGGCCGACGATGTCGTCGGGTTCAAACCAGTCCGGATGGAGTTCCTCAGCCGTCTGAATGAGATACGCTCGCCGGCCGTGATCAAGCGCTCGCTGCTGCAACGCACGGCTGTTGTTCGACCGCAAGCCACCGACGACCACCAGCACGGTCACCACCGCCAGCAATTCTTCGAGGGCTTCCTGACGGTCACGCGTCGGCTGACAGATCGTGTCGATCCAGACAATCTCGGCGTGAGCATTCCGACGGCGGACCTCCGCAAGCACATCGGCGGCGACATCCGGACGGGTTGTCGACTGGGCGATCGCTCCGAGTCGGTTCACTGCTAAGGTCTGCACAGTCGCCGCGTCTGGCCACACCGAATAGGAAGAGAGATCCTCGGTGATCCCGCGGACTTCGACATGCCCGGGCTGACCGATCACGATGACGTGCCGACCTTCGGATGCCAGGCGTTGTGCCGCCGCATGTACGCGTCGCACGAGCGGGCAGGTGGTGTCAATCACTGTCAGCCCGGTGGAAGCGAGTTTCAGGCGGACATGATCGCTGACTCCGTGAGCGGTGATCATCACCTGGGTCGCCGCCGCGGGGATCGTGCGTTCGGTTTCCGAGCAATTCAGGAAGCCGCGCTGCTCCAGGC
>DASRYX010000793.1:0-12567 GCA_035686985.1 Planctomycetaceae bacterium
CTCTTCACCCGGCTGTTTCGCGAGGCGGAGCGGGTGATCGGCGTCGATCTCGTGCTGCAGAACATCGGCAAGGCGCGCTTTCTGGCCCGGCCGGGTCAACGACTCGACGTTATCGAGGGCAGCTCCTACGCGCCGTCCACCCTCAAAAAGGTGCGGCGTCATCTGGGGTCACACCGCTTTGATTTCCTGTTCATCGACGGTGATCACGAATACGCCGGTGTCAAAGCCGATTTCGAAAGCTATTTCGATCTGGTTCGCCCTGGCGGCTTGATTGCCTTTCATGACATCGTCCCCGATGAATTCGCGCGCACGGGCCACCGTAATCCTCACAGCCTGTGCTACGGCGGGGGCGTCCATCAGCTGTGGGGCGAACTTCGCGATAATTTTCCCCACCGCGAGTTCGTGGACAGCTGGGACCAGAATGGCTTCGGCATCGGGGTGTTGACCAAGCCTTGATGAATTTAGTCTCCGAAGCTTGCTCGTTGATCATCTTTCACGAAGTGTGTTGCTGAATGTCTCGACCGACTGCGATTGTTGCCACAACGATCTTTGAGCCGAAATTTCTTGCCGGCTTTGAGGATAGTCTCTCCGCCTTCGGGCGATTGAACGAGGTTCGGCTCTATGTGATTCCTGATCACAAAACCCCGTCGACGGTCAGTGAAGCCGCTGCCGCAGCACGCGAGCGGGGATTCCGGGTCATTTGCCCTTCCCTCGCCGAGCAGGACGAATTCCTCAAACGCCTCGGAGCGCCATCCGACTTCATTCCCTATAACTCCGATAACCGGCGGAATGTTGGCTTCCTGATGGCCTTGGATGCCGGCTGCGAAGTGTTAATCTCGATCGATGACGACAATTTCGCGCTGCCGGGTGAGGATTTCATCGGCGGGCATCACGTTGTCGGAAGTTCCTCGTCGGATCCGCAGGTGCGTTCTTCCGATCGGTGGTTCAACATCTGTTCGCTGCTGGAGTCCGATGCCGGGAAGAATGTCTTTCCGCGCGGGTTTCCCTACGCCGCTCAGAATGAACAGCGGACGATTTCTTTCGATGCCGCCGCCGCATCAGTTCCGATCGCGATGAACGCTGGATTGTGGCTCGATGAGCCGGACGTGGACGCGGCGTGTCGTTTAACGCGGCGCCCCAAGATCACTGGTTTTGCCGGGCCGAATGTGGTGCTGGGACCCGAGGTCTGGTCGCCGATCAATACCCAGAACACGAGCCTGACGCGCGAAGCCGCTCTCACATACTACTACATCCGTATGGGCTTCCCGCTGCAGGGACTGCGGATCGACCGCTTTGGCGACATCCTCAGCGGCTATCTCACGCAGAAGGTGATCAAGCACCTCGGACACGGGATTCGCATCGGCACGCCGATCCTCGATCATCGTCGCACTCCGCATAATCTTTTCAAAGATCTGTATCACGAGCTCGCTGGGATGGTGTTGATCGAGGAGTTTGTGCCGTGGCTGCAGGATGTGAAGCTGTCGGGATCAACTCCGCTCGCGGCCTATGCTGCTCTTGCCGAGGAAATGACGGCGATGGCAACACGGCCGCGCGGTTTCGTATGGGATGAGGGCGGCCGTGAATTTATTGCTGAAACGGCCGGGTTGATGCAGACATGGGTTCGCATCGTGCAGCAGTTTGGCGGATGAATCGGGTAAGGAAGAACGTTTCGTGAGTCTGTGTGCTGAGACTGTCCCGGGAACCGCGAGCGAACCGAGCACTTGCCTGCCGAAAGCAGCTCCGTTGATGCCCATCGCCCTGGGTCCGCTGCCGAGCCAGCCGCTGGTGTCGATCGTTGTGCCGAGTTACAACCAGGGGAAATATATCCGGGCGACGATCGATTCGATCCTGGGGCAGGACTATCGACCGATCCAGATCGTTGTGATGGACGGCGGCTCGCGTGATGAGACCGTCTCGGTGCTTCAATCCTACGGTGAACTGCCTGAGCTCGAATGGATCTCGGAGCCTGACGCGGGCGTGGTGGACGCCGTCAACAAGGGCTTTGCCCGAGTCCGTGGCGACATTGTGGCCATCCAAAGCTCGGACGATTGTTATCTGCCCGGGACGCTTCGGACTGTCGTAAAGACGTTCCATGCTGATGAGCAGTTAGGGCTGCTTTACGGCGACACGGTTAAAGTTAATGCGAGCGGTGTGGAGATCGCGCGGCACCAGATCGGGCCGTATTCGCTGCTGAATCTGCTGCGGCTGCGGACCTGGATTCCGCAACCGTCGGCGTTCTTTCGCCGGGAAATGCTCGATGTACTGGGCGGCTGGGATCCACGGATTCCATATGCCCCCGATACCGACCTCTGGCTGCGCATGGCGATGCGGACGGTCGTAAAAAAGTGCGATCACGTTTTCTCGCAGCGCCGCATGCATGGCGAGCAGCGTGATACCCAAGCGGCGAAGATCATCCGCGACTACGCCCTGATGATTGATCAATCGCCCGACATCGCCGCGGCTCCGCTGGAAGTGCGCCGCGCCGCGCAGGCCGGCAAGCATCTGATGCGCGTTCGTTACAACCCGACCGGGGGTAACTGGTACGCGGCCCGCAACCTGATTCAGGCCGGAATGTACGATCGGAACTGCTGGAACTGGCACGGCATCATCAACTACTTGTGCTGGTTCCCTACGAGGAAAATGCTCTCGCGCTGCAAGCGAATGATTCTGGGTAGGGCGAACGCCGTGCGTGAGCTTCCCCGATGACGCGGTTGCAATCGATTCGCGAATGGCTGGGCGTGGCGGTTCGCGACTGGCGTCGCTACCGGCGGGCCTTTCACGCGGATTGGACGACACTCTGCAATCGGATCGAGCGGTTAACACCGAATCCAGCCGGCCCCGGAGTGCAATGCGAATGGAACCACGGCAGTGATCTGCACGGCTGTCGCGTCTGGCCCAATCTGGGGCGAGACCTGATGCGCGTCGCGCTGCAGCAGTGGCCGATTTCATTTGCGAATGCCGCCGTGCCGACAACCGGGCCGCGCGTGTCCTTCATCATTGCTCATGGTGGCCGTGCCCGGCTACCGCAATTATGTCGCACCGTTCGCTCACTGTTCGCACAAACTGGAATCCAGCTCGAGTGTGTGATTGTCGATCAGACAGATGAACCAGTGTCCGGCGACTTACCGACCGGCATCGTGTATCACCATCTGGCAAAGACGGGTGTCGATCGCGGGTGGCACAAGTCGTGGGCGTACAACGTCGGGGCGCGGATCGCCAGCGGCGACATTCTCGTTTTTCACGACGGCGACATCTGCGTACCGGTGCGCTACGGCGCGGAACTCGTGCGGGCACTATCGCAAGGCGATTGGGATGTCGCTTCGATTCAACGGTTCCTGTTTTATCTCAACGAACGAGACACCGCGCGGGTGGACTGCGATGATGCCATCGACGGGCGCCTCGTTCCAGACCGTGTCTGCCAGAACTGGAAAGGAGGAACGATCGCGATTCGCCGTGACGCCTTCTTTTCCATCGGCGGCTTCGACGAGGGCTTCGTTGACTGGGGCGGCGAAGACGACGAATTCTTCGATCGCTGCCGGCAAACGCTGCGGCACTGCCGGTTCGGGTTCCTGCCGTTCGTTCATTTGTGGCATGCCCCGCAGGTGGGGCGAAAAGCGATCGACAATCCAAACATCGCGCACGTGTTGCCGTCGCGCATGAGCCTGCCCGCGGAAGACCGTGTGCAGGAATTAACGCAGCGCGATTTCGGCAATCCGCAAGGACCTGATCCCGCGCGGGCTTACAAGATGACTCTGCATTCTCAGCTGCCAGACCCGGTTCCGAGCGTGCCCGTATGACGCCAGTAATCCCTGATCTCGTCTCGACGATTATCCCGGTGTGGAACCGTCCGGCGATGTTGTGCGAGGCGGTGGCCAGTGTGCTCGCGCAGTCGCACACCGCGGTGGAAGTGATCATTGTCGATGACGGTTCGACCGATGAGACTGCGAGCGTTGCGGAAGAGTTGACGGGGCGGCATCCGGACCGGGTGTTTCTGCTGCGCAAGCCGAACTCAGGGCCCGGGCCGTCGCGCGAAGCCGGACGACTCGCTGCCCGCGGCGAATTCATTCAGTATCTCGACAGCGACGACCGGCTGCTGCCGAATAAGTTCGCCGACCAGATCCGCGCGTTGTGCGAACATCCGGAGTGCGACATTGCGTACGGTATCACGCGTCTGATCGACGAGTCGAACACGGTGCTTGAGGAACCGTATCGCTGGACGCACCGCCAGATTCCGTTTGTGTATCCGGGGCTGCTGGTGGACCGCTGGTGGTGCACACACACGCCGCTGTATCGCCGCAGCCTGACCGATCGGATTGGGGCTTGGTCTGACATGCGCTGGTCGCAGGACTGGGAGTACGATGCGCGGGCAGGTGGCCTTGGTGCGAAACTGGTTAGTTGTGGTACGTGCGTGAGCGAGCATCGTCAGCACGACGGAGTGCGGCAAACCTCCGGGGCCGCGTGGACCACCGACCCGGTCCGCCTTCGCAACCGATTGCGATTGCTGAAGGCACTCTGGAACAATGCGGTTCTGGCGGGCATCGGTGAAACGACCTGTCCCGAGCGGTTGCACTTCGCGCGGTGGTGTTTCGCGATTGGCCGTCAATGCTCCGTTCAGGGACTGAGCACCGAATCACGCGAGTTGTTTCAACTCGCCGAACAATCCGCGGGAGATCAACGCGAAGCGTTACGCGGCGTCGGGTTATTCCGCTGGTTGACGCACGCCGTCGGTGGCCGAACCGCCGGGCGCATCTTTGGACTCGCAGAACGACTCAAGCGTCCTTCGGCGTGGACGCTGAGCCAATCCTTTGCATCGAACAAGCGTTGTTGATTTCAAGCGAAATGAGTGTCCCGCGCGTTTCTGTCGTGATGAGTGTCTACAACGGCAGCACCTTTCTGCGCCGTTCGATGGACAGCATTCTGGGGCAATCGTGGAGCGACTTCGAACTCATCATCATCGATGACGGTTCGGTCGATGACTCGCCGTTGATCCTGGCGGAATATCAGTCCCGTGATCTGCGCGTGCAGGTGCTCACTCAATCAAATACCGGTTTGACCCGATCGCTGATCCGTGGCTGCGAGACCGCCCGTGGTGAATTCATCGCGCGGCACGACGCCGACGACTGGTCAGCCCCCGAACGACTGGCCCGACAGGTCACGCTGCTGGATTCGAACCCTGCAATCGGCTTCGTGACCTGCACGTCGCAGTATGTCGGTCCTCGGGACGAATTGCTGGAAAGCGTTTCACGCACCGGCGAGCCCGCGGAAGTGACTCGTAAGTTAATGGAGGAACGTCAGGGACCACCGGCGCATGGCAGCGTGATGTTCCGACGGTCGGTGTACGAAGCCGTCGGTGGATATCGCGCGGAGTTCTATTTCGGACAGGACGCGGATCTGTGGATGCGGATGGCCGAACGGTCGCTGATGGGTTCCGTGCCAGTGTGCCTTTACCACGTGAGGCGACACCCGGACAGTGTCTCGGGGGCGATGGGTGAACTGCAATCGGAGTTCGGAAAACTCGGCCAGCAGTGTCGTGCCGCGCGCCTTGGCGGACAAGGTGAAGAGGTGTTTCTCGCACAAGCGCGGCAGCTGTCTGAGCGTATCCCCAAACGGGCCAACGGTACCAACGCGGGGCGGTCGGCCATGGCGTATCTGATCGGTGCCACATTGCGACAGAACAATGACGCTCGTGCGCGAGACTACTTCTGGCAGGCGATCGTGTCGAATCCGTGGAACTGGCGGGCATGGTGCCGCTGGCTGGTGAATTGAGCGTGCCTCAGTTGAATCCGATGTCCGTCGCAGAAATTCCGGCAGTCCCGACGCCGAGTGGCGAGGTGCGGCCCTTGCGAATTCTCGTTGCCGCGGATGTCCCGGCGGATCCGAACTCCGGGGCGGCGGGTACGGTCTACCAGATGAACGCCGCGTTCCGGCGACTCGGTCACACCGTCGATGAAATCTGGGCACCGGAACTCGGCCGTCGAATCCAGCACGGGAATCTGCATTACCTGCTGGAGCTGCCGTTGAGCTATCGCCGGGCCTTGCGGCGCCGACTGAGACACCACGAGTATGATGTCGTCGAATTCAATCAGCCGCACGCCTACCTCGCCGCGGCGGAGTTCCGTCGTCGTCGCGTGCACGGGGTGTTCGTCAACCGCAGCCACGGCCATGAGGTTCGCGTCGAAGAAGTGCTGCAGCCGTGGCGGAAACGATGCGGGGTTCCCGAACTCTCAGGCGTTCGTGGGTTCGTATCGCGCTGGCTGCGTGTGTTGTTGGATGGGCATTGGACGCGCATCGCCGCAACAGCCGACGGGTTTCATGTTTCCTCGACTGAGGATGCAACGTTTCTTGAAGAGCGGTATGGAGTTGATGCTGAGCGAATCGGCGTCGTTCCGCAAGGCGTTCCCGACGGTTTTCTCGACCACCCTGTCCGGCCGATGACCACGGCGCGATTGCAGCGGCTTCTGTATGTCGGTCAATTCGCCTTCGTCAAAGCCCCGCAGATGGTCGCCGCGGCCGTATCAACGTTGCTGGAGAAACATCCCGAATTGACGATGACCTGGGTGTGCAGCGGGGATCATCACTCCGCGGCGAGAGATCTGCTGAGCGAGCCAGCCCGCGGGCGAGTGACGTTTCTGGAGTGGATGCCGCAGGACCAGTTGCTGACCATTCTCGACGAGCATGGCATCTTTCTCTTCCCGTCATTCTTTGAAGGGTTCGGCAAGGCCCCGCTGGAAGCGATGTCGCGCGGCCTGTGTGTGGTTGCCAGTCGGACCGGCGGAATGCGCGACTTCATCGAAGACGGCGTTTCCGGCCGGCTGACACCGATCGGCGAACCCGAGTGGATGGTTGACGCCGTCGAGCACCTGCTGGCGAATCCGGAGCAAGCGGCGATGTTGTCGCTGGCGGCCCGTAGAGTCGCCCTGCACCATCGATGGGAACGGTGCGCGATGGATGTGACACGGTTCTATCTGTCCCTGCTGGTCCACAAAGCGATGATGGCGACGGGCCGCAACCCGCAGACATTGCGCGTTCCGAAATGAGCATGATTTCAGCAGACGCCACAACCGAAACGAGTCCCCCGACCACTTCCGTGCGATATACAGCGGGCGATGTTGCAATCGCCATCCCCACCTACGGGCGCGATCAGGTGCTGGTCGACACGATCCAGTCCTGTCTCGATCAGGCGGAGCCGGCGGGCGAACTCATCATCGTCGATCAGACGCCCCAACATAGCCCCGAGGTCGAAGCCACGCTGGCCGAATGGCATCGTCAAGGCACCATCCGCTGGGAGCGCTTGAAGCATCCGTCGACACCCGCGGCGATGAATCGAGCGCTCGAACTTTCCTCGAAGCCGCTCGTGCTCTTTCTCGACGATGACGTGCTGCTCGCGCCGGGGTCGGTCGCGGCCCATGCTGCGGCCCATGATCGCGAGGATCGCTGGATCGTCGTCGGGCAGATCATTCAACCTTGGCAGCAACCCACGGACATCACACATCCCCCATCGCCGCCGGGCGCTTTGCGGGCAGACCTGGAGTTCCCCTTCCACTCACAGACGCCGTGTGCGTTGCAGAACGTGATGGCCGGGCATATGTCCGTGCGGCGCGACCGCGCCGTTGAGGTCGGCGGCTTCGATGAGAATTTTCATGGTGCCGCGTATCGCTTCGAGACGGAGTTCGGCCGGCGTGTGATTCGCGCCGGCGGGGAGATTCGGTTCGAACCGCGCGCCAGCCTGCGGCATCTGCGCGCCGAACGGGGTGGCACTCGCACACATGGTAACCACCTTGTGTCGCCCAGTCCGCATCACGGCGTCGGCGATTACTACTTCGCGTTGTTACACGGCTGGAGGACTGATGTCGCCTGGTATTGCGCACGGCGAATGATGCGTGAAGTCTGCACACGATTCCATTTGAGACATCCGTGGTACATCCCGGTGAAGCTCGTCGGAGAAATCCGGGCATTCGCGTGGGCTTGTGCCCTGGTTCGACGTGGTCCGGCGTTGTTGGGAACCGAACGCAGATGACGCTTCGCGTCGGGTTCCTGACGACACATCCGATCCAGTATCAGGTGCCGGTGTTCCGCCATCTGGCGCAGATGCCGGGATTAGACTTCACAGTATTTTACTGCCAGATTCCTGATGCGGCGATGCAGGGCGCGGAGTTCAACGTTCCCTTTCAATGGGATCTGCCGCTGCTGGATGGTTACGAGTCACGCGTGCTCAAGAACATCTCCCGGCAGCCGGGCGTCATGACGTTTTCGGGTTGCGACACCCCGGAGATTGACGACATTCTTCGTAACGGCCCCTTCGATGCGTTCGTGATCAACGGCTGGCATGTGAAGAGCGGGCTGCAAGGACTGTGGGCCTGCCGTCGTCACGGTGTGCCGTGCCTGGTGCGCGGCGAAGCGAACGACCTGCGAAAACGCGCGTGGTGGAAAAAGCGTCTCCAGGCATGGCTGGTCCGGCAATATGCGGGGTGCCTCGCGATTGGTCGGGAGAATGCTGCCTTTTACCGGGCGCGGGGTGTACCAGCGGATCGCGTATTTTCCTCGCCGTACTGCGTCGAGAATGAACGCTTTGCCGCAGCGGCCGATCCCGAACGGCGGAGGCTCGCACGCAAACGCTGGAACGTCGCCGATCATGAAGTCTGTTTCCTCTTCAGTGGTAAACTGATCGACAAGAAGCATCCGCGAGAACTGATCATCGCGTTTCGCGAGGCTATCGTCGGCGCGACCGCGCGGCTGCTGATGGTGGGCGATGGCCCCTTGCGTCAGGACTGCGAAGCGATGGCCCAACAGCATCAGCTTCCGGTGACATTTACGGGCTTTCTGAATCAGACGGAAATCCTTGATGCTTACGCCGCCGCGGATGCTCTCGTTCTGCCATCGGATGCCGGTGAAACCTGGGGACTCGTGGTGAATGAAGCGATGGCCGCGGGGAAACCGGCGATCGTCAGTAATCGGGCCGGGTGCGCCGGCGATCTGATTCTTCCGGACGAAACCGGCTGCGTGTTTCCCTACCCTGATTGGACTGCGCTCGCCGATACGCTGCGAAGATGGTCGGCCGATCGCGCGCAGCTATTGCGCATGGGAGAGCGGGCGCGTGAGCACATCCGCGCTTATACACCGCGCGTCGCGGCGGACGGAATCTGGGACGCAGTGAGAACGGTCGCTCGCCGCCGATCTCCGGCAAGGAGCGTGTAATGGAATACGCCTTTCTCACACTGGTCGCGCTCTGTTGTTTCGTAACGGTGATGAACTGGCGGGTGGGCTTGTATGCCTGCCTGATCATCGATGTGGTGCGCGACCCCATCCGCAAGCTCGTGGATGATCAGCCGGTGTGGGTCACGATCGCCGGGGCGATTCCCTGGATGGTCGTGATGCTGCGGGCGTTTCATACCGAGCAGACCGAGTTCCGCGCGATGGTCGTTCGCTACCCTCAAATGCTGCAGGCGCTGGGCGTGTTTCTCGTCGCACTAGCGCCCGGTTTTTTCCTCTCGTGTGTGCTCTACCCGTCGGGTTACATCCTCGCGTTCATCGGTGCCGCGTCGTATCTCGGGCCGTTTGTCGGGCTGGCGTTGGGGTATCTTTTCGTCCGAGAGGAAGAGACGCTGTTCCGGTTCTTCAAGGCGTATGTGCTCGTCAACAGCGTCGCGATGATTGGCACGCCCCTCGAATTTCTCAACTACGATGTGCCCGCGCTCGGCGGGATCCGTGTCGATTGGATCCGCTATCGCGAGGGTTACACCGTCGACCTGATCACCGGCTTCTACCGCAGTCCCGATGTCATGGGACTGCACGCCGCGCACATCATGATGTTCGGACTGATTCTCGCGAGTCGGGCGAGAAGCCTGTTCGCCGCCGGTTGGCTGACGACTGTGCTCTGGGGAGCCGCGTGTCTCGTGCTGTGCGGTCGACGGAAAATGATTGCGATCCCCGCGATCTTCATCCTCACCTATCTGGGATTGTCGCTGTTTTATGGCGCGCCGAGACGAGTCCGTGCGGTGACTCGCATCGTCTTCGCCGGCGCGGTGGCAGTCGGCATCTTTCTACTGGTGAATGCAGGCCAACACGGAAACGAATACGCGGAATACGCCTCGACCACTCTCAGTGAACTTCCCGACCGCTTGTCGCGCAACGTCATTGAGGGGGCGCAGGTTTCCGTCCGGCAAAGCGGTGTCCTCGGCGGGGGACTAGGGACCGGGACGCAAGGCCGTTATTACACGGGGGTGCAGACCGGTCGAGCCGCCCGCGGCTGGCAGGAAGATGCGATCGGCCGCATCCTGCTCGAAGTCGGCGTTCCCGGATTGGTGCTGATGCTGTTGTCCGGCTGGTGCGTGCTGAGGTCGTTTCAAGAGGCGTTGTCGCTGGTCCCGCGGGAATCGTCCGTACGGGACCTGCAACTGTTGCTCATCGCCGTGGTGGCGGGGGATCTGGCGTCGTTTCTCGTCGCGCATCAGCATTTCAGCGGTGACCCCGTCAGCGCCTTGATCGTGACCTTGCTCGCCGGCTGCGTGCTGGGAGCGCCACGCGTTTCGGCGGATCGATCGTCCATGATCGCTGCGCGTTGACTGAGTGGTCACCTCCGACAGAAATCCATTATTGAGCCCCGCATTGTACCTCGGTCGATTCGGAATCTCCGACGCCATCATCTTGGCGGCTCCGCTGTTGATCGGCTGGATTCTCTACGAACCGCTCGCCTCGTGGCGACAGCCGGGAACATTAATCGTCGGGGCAGACCAACCGAGTGGAACGACGGGGCAAGCTTTCGCAACGGTGCAAGCCGCTCTTGATCACGCGATTCCCGGCGATCGGATTGTCATTGCTCCGGGGACGTACTTCGAGCGCATCCATGTGCGTCGCGGCGGGACGGTGACCAATCCCGTGATCATTTCCGCGGCATCCCCGGGAACGGTGACCATCAGTGGTGCTGACCCCCGAGGCGTGCCTGCGGAGTGGAAGTGGCAGGACGATGGCGACGGCGTTTACTCCACTGCGATCTCACGGCCGGTCTATCGATTGGATAACGGCGAGGCCACGTGCTTTCGTGTGCCGTGGGGCGGACTGACGGCGTTACGAGAACTGGCCGCGAAGCCCGGTGCCTGGAGCGCCTTCTGCACGGAGAACGACCGTCTGTATGTGGCGTTGAGAGATGGCAGACATCCCGCACAAGCAAGCTTGAAAACCCATCGACCGGCTCCCGCGCCCCGAGAATGGGGAGAGTTCAAGTCGGCCGCGGTGTGGATTGAAGCGGACCACGTGCAGCTGGAAGGCTTGCGAATTGAGGACGGCATCGGAGCCGCGGTCGCCATCTGGAACGCTCAGGATGTGGACCTCCGCGATTGTGCATTCTCGGGCTCAACGTTTGGCGTGCGGTGCGTTGACGGGCAAATTCCGCCGCGGAATGTCCGCCTGACGAATTGCCTCTATCACAATTTTCCGCAGTATCACTGGCGGCGCGACTGGCTGACGTGGAACGAGGTCTATGCGGGCTACGCAGCGTCATCGCTGGTGACGAGTGCGGCCGCCCCGCTGACGATTGAAAACTGCCTGGTCGTTCACGCCGGAGACGCATTACAGGTCTCGCCGAGATACGAACCCCCCGCGGCGCTGGCGCAGATCCACAACAACTATCTGGCGTTCTGCACCGACGATGCGATCGAATTCGATGGTGATGGTTTCTATGTCGAGGTTCGATCGAACCTCGTTTACGAAGCTCATCAGAATCTCGCATTCAGCCCGGTGGAGTACGGCCCCATTATCGTTCGGGAGAATCTGTTTGCGCACCCGCCGGATGGTATCAATGGCTCACAAGTGAAGTTGATCACCAATCAGAAGGGGCAGCAGATTCAGCATGTGACCGTGCGCGACAACGTGTTCGTCGGCAACTGGCTCTGCTGGTGGAGTGAGGCATCCCGCGCTCAGAACGAGTTTGTAAACAATTGGTTCTTCGTGCGGCAGCAGGCCGATCCGCCCTGGCCGCCTGATGGTGTTGAAATCGGTCCGCAGCAGGTGGAAATCTCATCGACGGGAGATCTGCCCGAAACCACTTTGAAGCGGTGGTATCACAGTGCGAACGAGCCGGGATGGGTGAGAAACATGCTGGAGCAGCGGCCCGGCCCCTCATGGTGCAATGCGGAGACGCATCCGGCGACGCGCGACGCGATGCACTGGCGCGAGCAATTGCGCGAAGCGCTGTTTCATTCACAGTTTGAAACAGCGAAAGCCGCATCGCCGTGAGTGGCGTGTCATCTCCGCCCGGTTGGTTCGAAAAGCTGCGGCAATGGTGCCTTGTTATCGGAGTCTGCATGTTGGTGGGGAGCGGACTCGGGTACCTCATCGATGCGCTACTCTGGGAACTCAGTTACGACTATGTCTATCCACCACAGGCGGCGCAAGCGGCCGGACTGCGGCTCGGGTGCTGGTTCGGGACCTGCATGGCAGCGGTGAGTGTCGTGGGGACACGTCCGTTAGTGCCGGTCACATCGCAGTTGCAAGCTGGGTTGTTAGCCCTCATCGTGTTCGGCATCGTGGCGATGAGCTATGCAGGCACGGCATGGGGCACCGCGAAGCTCG
>DASRYX010000794.1:0-5613 GCA_035686985.1 Planctomycetaceae bacterium
ATCTTCTCGCGGACGAGTTGCACATACGCTTCGGCATCGGCCCGGCTGTTCAGCGCCGCCTTGCGCTTCAGGCCGACTTCGACGGCGACCGCGATCTGTCGCTCGTAAAAGTCGTGCACCATCCGTGTGAAGCGGTTGAACGGGACAATGGCACTGGCACCCGCCTGGGCCCACAAACGTTCCGCCCATGCGGAACCCGCAACCGCCGCCGTGGACAACTTCAATACCGAACGCCGATGCATGCCGTTTCCTTCTGATACGAATCAAAGGCATCGTCCACGGTCGGGAGAGCGAAGCTCCCGCTGAGCCGCTGATTGTCCCAGCGTGTTCATGTGCTCGCGGCACAGCAGGAGCTTCGCCCTCCCAGAACACGCAGCTTCCGCGTACGATTGGTATTACCAGCTGGTGGTGATGGTTACTGCGGTTTCTTGCCGAGTTCGGCCTGAATCATCGTCTGCAGTTCGGCGGTGTTTTCCTGGACGCGACGCATGCCAAGCTCTGCGCCCTTCTGCATCATCACCGGTTGCTTTTCGACGAACTTCCTCCCCGCCGGGGTGCGGTAGAACGCGGCGACTGCCTTCAGCTCTTCCTCGGAGAATTCCTTGACGTGCAGATCGATCAGATCGTCTTTCATCGCTTCATAGCTGAGATGCTTGCTCAGGAACTTCTTCATCACGTCCTTCACCGGGACGAGACCTTTGTTCGCCTTGAGCTGGGCATCGAGCATGGTGTCGATCGCGGCGTTCATGGTCTTGTCCGTGTTGGCCGCCTTGAGCATCTCTTCTGCGGCGGCGCGATGGCTTGCCTCATCGGCGAACGCGGCACCGACACTCAGAGACGCGGCGCACAGCATCATCCAGAATCCACGCATGATATTTTCCTTCTTTGTAGGTCAGGCTGTGCCTGACGAATCTGACGGGCGAACATGAACCAAAGAAGTCAGGCATAGCCTGACCTACAAATTGATTACTTGGCAGAGACCGTCTCGACTTCGACGATCCCACGCAGGCGTTTCAGGTCGATATGTTCATTCGGCTTCGGGAACGGGTGTTTCAACAGCCACCATTCTTCGGTGAAAGACGCGGACTGCCCGGGCTGCAGGCGTTCCAGCGGGCCGATCGGTTCGAGCTCAATGCGTTCACCGGGCGGATACCACACCGACAACGTCAACCCCGCTGCTTCACCGTAGACGCGGTTCGGATCGACAGCATACCGCTTCACAAAAAGGGTGTCGTCCGGCATCAGGTAGGCGAGCCAGCCGGCGGTGGAATCAAACCCGAGTTTGGGCTTCCGTGGCGGAGACAAGATCTCCAGAAAGCCGTCGCGAACACGAATCTTGTCGTCGGTGTTCCGCACATTGATAATCGCACTGTCTTCGTACATCGCGTACTGACCGGGAAAACGGCTGCGGCCGCCGAGCGGAATCAGACAGATGCCCCCGCCCGGCGAGAATGACCGGCCCCAGTGACACACTTCACGCAGTTCTTTCCCGGTGTTCGTCATGATCTGTTCACACCGCAGCAACGCTGCCTGCTTCCCGTCACGGGATGACGACACATCGGTGAGAGAAAAATTGCGGACGAGCTGAATACCGGTGGCGGAATCCTTCTGGCTGGTGAGTCGCGCCTGTCGGGGGCCGGTGATCTCGGCGGTCCACGCGCCGGACCACAGCGCCGGATGGGCGGGCGTGATGAGTTCCGGACCGATGTCGAAGCGCCCGGCGGAAATCGAGCGCGGCTTGCCGGCCGGGGGCTGTTTCTCCGCGGGATCGAGCCAGAGGGCATTCATCCCGCGGAACGAGTATTCCAGCGGACGCCCGCCCGCTTCGAAGGATAGGACCGCCTTAGCCTCACCGTGCGCGAGATGCACGGCCTGTTTGTCCGCATGATAGGGCGCAAGTCGTGCCCCCTCGTACTCGGCAGCATATGCCAGCGAGGGACAACTTCCGAGGAGTGCCAGCCAGGCGACGCAGATCCAGCGGGTCATCACGACTGCTTTCCGAAAAGACTGCAGAAAGGGCAGCGACATGGTAACGGAACCGGGATGAGAGGGTGAGTCGCCGCGTAAAAAAGTCTTTCACGTCTACGGCAACCGGGGGTACGTCGCCGCGTTGATGTTCCCTCGCGTCTCCGCGACCGGTAGGATGAACGGTCACTCTGAGATTCAGCAAGGACTTTCGCGATGGCGGCTTTACGAATCGTGCATGTCGGTGTGTGCCTGGGCCTGATGTGTGCCTGGAGCCCTGGGTTTGCCGCCGAAACGTCCCCCTATGCGGAGATCATCGCGGCCGATCAACCGGTCGTGTGGTGGCGATGTGAGGCGGCCAAGGCGGATGTCGCGAAGGTGACCGCGCCGTCTTCCATCGACATTGCCGGTCGCATGGTGGGCACGGTGAAAACCGGTGCAGAAGGACCGCGGCCGCCGTACTTCCCCGCGTTCGCCGAGGACAACAAGGCGCTCGAATTCAAAGGGGACGGTGCGTCTCTCCGGTTCACCGATCCCGGCGACAACAGCCCGCTCGATTTTCAGAACGGTGACGCGATCACGATGGAAGCGTGGGTGAACGTCACGAAGCTCGGCAACGGCCAGCAGATGTACGTGTTTGGCAAGGGCCGCACGAAGAACAAGGACGTCGCCGCGGAAAATCAGAACTACGCGCTGCGTGTCTCCGGTGAAGATGGGCAGGCGTGCATCAGCTTTCTGTTCCGGGACGTCGACAACCGGCCCGGCAAGCAGGAAGATTTTCATCGCTGGACCGCGACCGAAGGGTTTGGCATCGACAGCGGCTGGCATCACATCGCCGTCACTTATGTCTTCGGCGATCCCGACACGATCCGCGGTTACTCCGACGGCAAGCCGGTGAAAGGCAAATGGGACTACGGCGGCGCGACGAAGGAAGCCCCTGTCGTCGATAATGATGAACTCTGGATCGGCTCATCGATGGGTGGCAACCCGTCCAGCACGTTCCAGGGACAGATCGACGAAGTCGCGCTGTACCGAACGGCGCTGTCGCCCGAACGCATCGCGCTGCGGTATGTCGCGGTGGCTCCGCCTTCGTACGAAACACCCGAGGAACTGGTCACTGCGAACGATGTTCTCGTGGAAATCATCCAGGGTTTTGCGGACAAGTACTCATGGAACTTTCCGGTCCCGACGCCGAGTGAATCGTTCCGCTGGCCGCACTTTGCCATGACAGAACTGCCGCAGAAGTACACGAACCACGGCGTTCGCGGCGACTGGACCAATCCAACGATGTTGCGGCTCTCGAGCCGGATGACGTTTCCTGCGGGAGAAATCTCGCTGCGGTTGCGATCGCGATCGGGGTCACGGTTGTGGATCGATGGTGAACTCATCACCGAGAACAAGTTCCCCACCCGCGGCGGCGACGGTCACAACGAACTCTATCCCGAGCCGAATCACGACGCCGACGCTTTGCACGGTCTGCAGCCCGGCGACTATGAAAACGTGGGCCGCTATCGCAGCACGGGCAAACCGTGCCGTGTGCAAGTGGATGTCTATGTCGGCGGGAAGAAGCGACGGCTCGAACTCGGCGAACTGGTCCTGGCGTGGTCACCGGTCGAAAGCGATTCCTCGCAGATGGTAATCGCTTCTCCGCAGGGAGAAGGCGTGCGGTTCAGCAATCTCGTGTGGGAAAGTTTTGCGCCGTCGTTGTCGATGCACGAGATGAACCGTCGGCGGCGTCACGAAGCCAGTCGCGAATGGACGGAATACTGGGACCGCCGCCATGCCCAGGCGCAGACGGATTTGGCCGCATTGCCGCCGTTAGCGGTGCCTGCCAATCCCGCGGGTTATCCGCAGCATAATCCTATTGATGCGTTCCTCAACACCAAGCTTGCCGAGAAGAAGACAGAACCGGTCGCGCTCACCGATGACGTGGCGTTCTTGCGGCGAATGAGTCTCGACATCGTGGGGACGATTCCGACCCCGGAGCTGCGGACGGCGTATTTTGCACAGCCCGTGGAGACCCGCCGCAGTTGGCTGAACGAGCGGTTGCTCAACGACAATGGCTGGGCCGATCACTGGGTCAGCTACTGGCAGGATGTCCTCGCGGAGAACCCGAATCTCATCAATCCAACGTTGAACAACACCGGTCCGTTCCGCTGGTGGCTGCACGAAGCCTTTGAGGACAACCGGCCGTTTGACCGCTTCGCAACCGAACTGATCCTGATGGAAGGGAGCACGCATTACGGCGGCCCCGCGGGGTTCGGTATCGCGTCGCAGAACGATTCCCCGATGGCGGCCAAGGCTCACGTTCTCGCGCAGGCGTTCCTCGGCATGGAGATGAAGTGTGCCCGCTGCCACGATGCACCGTACCACCCCTTCACGCAGAAAGATCTCTTCAGCTTTGCGGCGATGCTGAACCGCGACACGATCAAGCTGCCGAAAACCAGCACGATTCCCGGCGACCCCGCGGCGTTGCAATCGCTGCTGGTGAAAGTGACGCTCAAACCCGGCGAAGCGATTCCCCCCGATTGGCCATTTGCCGAGGAGCTCTCCGGCCAGTTCGCGGTCGATATGCTGCTGAATCCGAAGGATCGGCGGGAACAGCTTGCGGCCCTCGTGACCTCGCCGCACAACCGTCGTTTTGGACAGGTGATTGTGAACCGCATGTGGCAGCGCTACATGGGCCGTGGCATCGTCGAACCCGCAGACGACTGGGAGCATGGCGAGCCGATTCATACCGAACTGCTGACGTGGCTCGAACGCGAGATGATCCGCTCGGGTTATGATTTGAAGCACGTGGCCCGGCTGATTTTTCAGTCGCATGCTTACCAGCGGCAACCCGATGGGGAAGCCCTCACTGGACGAACGCGAGCCGAACTGTTTGCCGGTCCGACCCCCCGCCGCATGACCGCGGAGCAAGTGGTCGATTCGCTCTTCGTCGCCACCGGCAAGCCGTGGCATGTCGAGCAGTTGAACATTGATGTCGATAGCACGCGGACCTTTGAACAATCGCTGAACTTCGGTGTGCCGAATCGCGCGTGGCAATTTCTGTCGATGTCCAATGAGCGCGACCGACCGAGCCTGTCGTTGCCGACGGCACAACCCGTGATCGATGTGCTGGAAGCCTTCGGCTGGCGGGGTTCGCGTCCCGATCCGCTGACGGTCCGCCCGACGGAAACGACCGTGCTGCAGCCGGCGATTCTTGCGAATGGAGTGCTCGCGCAGCGGATGTCCCAACTGTCGGACGACAGCCGCTTCACGGAGTACGCCATCGACGCGCCGTCGGTGGATGAGTTCATCACGCGCGTCACGCAGACCATTCTCACACGCGATCCCACTCCCGCCGAACGGCAGACGTTCGCGGCGACGTTGACCGAAGGGTTTGCTGAGCGGCGGCAGGCGAGCATCGCGAAGGCGGCGTCGCGCCCGCCGCGTCATACCGGTGTGGGCTGGTCCAATCATCTCAAGCCGGAAGCGTCGGACCGGAAGATCGCGATGAAAACCGCCGTCGATCGGGGTGATCCGCCATCGCTGCGCCTCGAACCAGACTGGCGGCAGCGGGCCGAGGACATGGTCTGGGCATTGATCAACGAATCGGACTTTTTGTTCGTACCGTGAGAGTCAAGAGCGGAGAGTCGAGAGCCAAGA
>DASRYX010000795.1:0-5908 GCA_035686985.1 Planctomycetaceae bacterium
GTCGTCGCTCTGGAAATCGCCCGCGATGCGTATCCCCAGCTCGATTTCGCTCATTCGCTGCACTGGATCGCCAAGCGCGGCAGTGAACTGATTGCCCCGGCGTCGCGGTGTGAAACGGACCGTGCGCTGCTGAAAGAACTCGGCCGGTCGCTCGCCGGAACTCACGGCCTGCATGGGGACAAGGAGGCGTTCCACCGTCCGGAAGCCAGTTATCTGCATCGTGTGATCGAAACCGGTGTCGGCATCCCGATCAGCCTTTCACTGGTCTACTCGGCCGTTGCGGAAGAAGCCGGGATTGAACTCTCGGGCGTCGCGGCCCCGATGCATTTCCTCACGCGGTACGACGGTTCCAGCGGCACATTCTTCGTCGACGCTTTCAACCAGGGGCGCGTCCTCAGCTATGACCGCTGCGTGAAATGGCTGCAGGAGATGACCGAGCTGTCCGCGGAAGACATTGAGCCGATGCTGCAGCCCGCGCGGCCGCGCGAAATCGTGACGCGGATGCTGAACAACCTGAAGGCGTTGTACGTTCAGCAGGAAGACTGGTCCGCGGCGTGGAATGTTCAGCGGCGGCTCACCGCGCTGCAGCCGGGATCGTTTGATCAGCGCCGCGATCTCGCTCTCGTCGCGATGAAAACCAACCGCCCCGGAATTGCGATTGATTTGTTGCAGCTCTGTCTGAAAGACTGCGAGACCGATAAGGATCGCCAGCTGCTGATTCAATACCTGCACGCTGCCGAGCAACTCCTCTCGACGTGGAATTGACGCGCGATTGCAGCGTCTTTGTGCGGGTTTCTTCCTGGAATCACGTCGACGGTGCGAACAGCGTTGGCGAGCGGGGGAGGGCATGGTCTAGACTGCCGGAAACGATTCTGACCTCCGGTGCTGGGACCGATGCACTACATTCCGGAAACCGCCTGCGAACTCTGGCGTGACGATCCGCTCGGCATCGAGCGCGACGATTCCGCGCGCGAATTTCATCATCGCTCGGCACCGCTGTATGTGTTGACCACAGCAGTCGGGGCGCTGCTGCTCGCCGACTTCGCCCTGGGCAGCGGCTGGTTTCCGAAGCTGGCGGCGTGGCAAACGATTCTCGGCTACCGACTCGCCTTGTGGGGGGCGCTTCTCGGCGGGGCCCGCATTCTCTATTACACGCTGGACGGTCTCTTCTCCGGACGCGTGGGAGCGGATCTCGCTCTGACAATTGCGTGCCTCGGCGCGATCATTCTGGGAGAACATCAGACCGCCGGGCTCGTGGTGCTGATTGCGCTCTTCGGGGAAAGTCTCGAAGGCTATACCGTTGACTACGCGCGGCGGGCCTTGCGGGCGAGTTTAGCATCACAACCTTCAACAGCTCATCTCTGCGAATCGCTGGCGGAGCGAGATGTTGAAATCAGCACACTCCGACCGGGGGATGTTGTTGCCATCCGTCCCGGCGAACGAATCCCCGTGGACGGCGTCGTGGTCGCGGGCAAATCGAGTGTCGATGAAAGCACTCTCACAGGTGAGGCGTTGCCGGTCGACAAGGCCGTTGACCATCTCGTCACCGCCGGCACGCTGAACCAGTTCGGTGGGCTACAGGTTCGCGTGGTCCGTGCAGGTGGCGAGACGCTGCTGGCGAAAGTCACCGCGCAGGTGCAGCAGGCCGTGGCGATGAAATCGCGCGGGGAACGGATCGCCGATCGTCTGGCACAGAGCTTTCTGCCTGTCGTATTACTCGCAGCGGGAATGACGCTCCTCGGCTGGCGCGTGGCCACGGGGACATGGGCCGCTGCTTGGTTGCCGGCACTCGCCGTACTGGTCGTTGCATGTCCGTGTCCGCTGGTGCTGGCGACGCCGTGTGCAGTCCTGGCGACGCTGGCGGGTTTAGCCCGGCGCGGTGTGGTGGTGAAAGGCTCCGCGGTCCTCGAACGGCTCGCCACGATCGACACCGTCGCGTTTGACAAGACCGGCACGCTAACGCAGGGTGCGATGTCGGTCGCCGCGATCCATCCCGCCGAAGGAACGACTGAGCGGGAACTGCTCGCCATCGCCGCGACGGCCGAGCGCCGTAGCGAGCATCTGCTGGCTCGCGTTCTGGTCAAAGCAGCGGAGTCCACGGGTCTGGCGATTCCGGCACCGTATGAATTCACGACGCGTCCGGGGTTCGGTGTCGTGGCGACTCTTCGTTCCTCCGCGCTGGCGTCACTGATTCCAGCAGTCAGTGAACCCCCACGAATGGTGACGCTCGTTGTCGGTTCGCAGGAATTGTTGAGGCAGCACGCGGTCGCCATCACGGATGATCTCGCCGCTCTTGCACAGAAGGCGAACGATGCCGGACAGACCGTGATCTTCGCCGCGCTCGAGCATCAGTGTCTGGGACTGATTGCGGTCCGGGACACCGTCCGCCCGCAATCCCGCGAAGTGCTGGACCGCTTGCGTGAGGAGAACGTCGCTCGCTGGGCGCTACTCACCGGCGATCGGGCTGCTCCAGCAACAGCGGTCCTGAAGGAGTTGCCCCCGTTCGCGCATGTCGCCTGCGAACAATCGCCGGCTGACAAAGCCGCGTGGATCGAGCAGCAGCAAGCCGCCGGGCATCGCGTCGCCATGATCGGCGACGGCGTGAATGATGCCCCCGCGCTCGCGGCGGCGACGATCGGTCTTGTGGTGATCCGGCCGGGGGCTGACCTCGCAGCTGAGGCGGGGGATGTCCTGTTGCTCGGCGATCCGTTGCGACCGCTCCCCGGTCTCCTCCGCCGGGCTCGGGCGATGGTCGAGAACATTCGTCAGAGCGTGTGGCTGTTCGCGTTTGGTGTGAATGGAATCGGCGTGATTGCCAGCTCGGTCGGATGGCTCAGCCCCGTGACAGCCGGGCTGTTCCACGAAGCGGCGTCGCTGGCCGTGATGGTGAATGCGCTTCGGTTATTGTGGTCGAACGACGAACCGACGATGGCGTATGCATCACTATCTACAGTCCGCATCGACTGGGACGCGTGGCTCTCCTGGTGGTCGCCGTCCCGGTGGGTTTATCGGCTGATTCAACATCGGCAGCGTGCCACACGTACCGTGATCGCCGCGGGCTTGACTCTTTGGCTGCTATCCCAGGTGTTACGACTGGGGCTCGATGAAGAAGCGGTCGTTACGCGATTGGGCCGGCATCAGGCCGTCCTCACCGCGGGCTGGCACTGGCGCTGGCCTTGGCCGTTCGAAGCCGTCACGCGCGTCCGTCCGCAGTTCGTGCACACCGTGACCTTCGGCGTCGCCAAAAGTGATGATCGGCCGCAATCGGACAACGCAGTGATCGAATGGACGAGCGAGCATGGCCCCGCGAACGAAGGTGGTGGCACCGCCCTCTTTCTGACGGCCGATGAACTCTTGGTCGACATCTCTGCTGAGCTGCAATACCGGATCCAAAATTCCCAGGACTATGTTTACCGCGGCGGGCTGGGTGTCGAAGCCTGTTGCCGCTATGAACTCGAAGCTGTCCTGCGGGAACTTACGGCCCGTTATCCACTCGACGACTGGCTGACCGACGCGCGCGAAGCCTTGGAGCGGCAGGTTCAGCAGCACGTCGTCGAACGACTGCATGCGTTACCGCTGGGGATCGAAGTCACACAGGTGGAGTTGCTCGATGTCCATCCGCCGCAGGCCGTCGTTGCGGCCTACCGGCAGGTGTCGGATGCCCTGGAAGAACAGGAACAGCAGAAGAATGTCGCAGCGGCGAGCGCAGCCCGCATCCTGATCAGTGCCGTAGGCACGCAGTTGTTGTCCGATGATCAGCTGCCCGTCATGACGGATGATTTATGGCAGGCGTGGCTGGCGGAGCAACCATCGCGATTGTCCGGAACGGCTGCCGCGACGCTCGCCGATGCCGAGGTGGCCGCGTCACAGCATCGTCAGCGTGCGAAGGCCGCCGCTGATCGCCTGAACCAGCTGCATGCGAAGTATCAGACGGCCCCCCACATCGCCGCGGCAATTCTCTATTGGGAACGGCTGACGCCCCTCTTCGCCAAACGTCCGCTCGTGCTGATCGATCCGAAGGCCGTGGGCAAGCAGCAGTGGTGGCTGATGGACGAAGGCAATGCTTCCAGACTCACGCCGTGGATCGCGCCGCCGCAACCGAGGAATCAGAATGACGAATGAGGAAGGCAGAATGTCGAAAGAGGAATAGCCTCATCGCATTCGACATTCCGCCTTCGTCATTCGACATTTCCTTCCGCACTCATCTGCTTCCAGGCGAGTGCGAGGTACCGTGGCAAATCAGACGCGATCAGCCCCGGTTGTGACAGTTCGGCGGCGGCGAGATCCCCGGCCAGTCCGTGCAGATAGACGCCGAGCTGCGCGGCCGCGAACGGCTCCATTTTCTGACCCAGTAGCGCTGTCATCAGCCCCGTGAGGACATCCCCCGTGCCGCCGGTGGCCATGCCACTGTTCCCCGTGGAATTGATCGCCACACGGTCGCCGTCGGTGATCACCGTGTGCTGTCCTTTCAGAACGAGCACGACGCCATGCTGAGCGGCAAACTCCACAGCAACCGCTTCTCGATTGTGAGCAATCGATTCCATCGACAAGCCCGATAACCGGGCGAATTCACCGGGATGCGGCGTGAGAATGCGTGGAGCAACACAGGTCGCGGCGTTCAACACATCGGGACGATGCGCGAGTGCGTTCAACCCGTCGGCGTCGACAACGAGCGGCACTTCCGCCATGCGATAAACGTCGGCGACGATCTCGTCAATCTCTGTCGATTGCCCCAGCCCCGGACCAATCGCCGCCGCATCGACAGCGGCCAAACGTTCCATGATCTCGGACATGCCCGCGAGACAAATAAAGCCACTGGCGTCGCAGAGCGCGACCGTGAGATACGACGGTTCATAGCCGGCGACAATCGGTGCCACGGTCGCCGCGGTGGCGACGGTGACCAGCCCCGCTCCACCGCGCAACGCCGCCATTCCGGCCAGGCCCGCCGCCCCCGCCATTCCGCGACCACCGGCGATGATCAACACGCGACCAAAGGTTCCCTTGTGACCATCCGCCGGTCGCGCCGGCAGGTCGGGCAACGTGTCGATCCGTCGCGGTGCAGGTCGGTCGACCATCGCGTCTTCCTGTAGGGTCCGCTGTGCGGACCACGTCGTGTGAACATCATTGGTCCGCACTGCGGACCCTACGAAGACACTCGCCGGCGGGCGATCAATCCGGCGAAGTAACCGCCTTTGAATCCGGAATCGATATTCACGACACACACATTCGCCGCACAGCTGTTGAGCATGCTCAGCAGCGGCGCGAGTCCCTGCAACTGCGCCCCGTAGCCAACACTCGTGGGCACGCCGACAACCGGGCAGTCAATCCAACCGCCGACGACTGAGGGAAGCGCCCCTTCCATCCCGGCGACCACCACGACGGCGTCCATGTCGGCGAACTCGTGCCGGCGATCAATCAAGCGCTGCGGGCCCGCGACACCGACATCCGTAATCAGCCGCACGTCGCATCCCATCCAGCGCGCGGTTTCGACGGCTTCTTCCGCAACCGGGCGGTCCGTCGAGCCGGCCGTCAGAACCGCAATGCGCCCCGATGAACCGGACGGCTGTGCGAGCCCCCGGCGGATCGTGCGTGCCACCGCGTTATGGACGGCGTCAGGAAATCGCGAGGTGATCACGTCGGCTTGTTCGTTGGTTGCACGGGTCACCAGCGAAGCTTGCCCCGCCTGTTCCTGAGCCATGAAAATCTGCAGGACCTGATCCGGCGATTTGCCCGCGCCATAAACGACCTCGGGAAAACCACACCGGCGCACGCGATCGAGATCGATGAGCGCTCCATCGACCACCGCAGTCGTCGCATAGTGCTCGCGCATCGCCGCATCGAAATCGGCGACCGTCAACTGGCCGGATCGCCATTGTTCGAGCAGCGCGGGCAGGTCGTTGTGATTCAT
>DASRYX010000796.1:0-1879 GCA_035686985.1 Planctomycetaceae bacterium
CCGGTGATAACGGCTCGGTCAGCGCGCTGAACTCCAGATGCGTGTGTGGATTCACCAGTCCCGGAATCACCGCGACGTCGCCGAGATCGATGGCGTCGCCACGCGGGTGTTCCCATACCGAGATGATACGGCCGTCCTGAATGACGAGCGTGCCCCCTTCGAGCGGTCGCCCGTCCACCGGCACAATCCATCGAGCCCGATACTGTTGTGATCCCACGACCGGCATCCTTATTCACGAACCTGCTGACATTCTAAGTGCCGCCCCGAAATCCTGAAGCCTGCATTCACGATCAGCACGGCATAATCGGCAAGAACGACAGAGTCGCCGCACTCTACGGAATCCGTGACCCGAATTCGCGGGTCCGGCGATCAAAGCGGAGCCGTTCAGCCGAATTGATGGAGCAAGGCATGATTTGAATTAAGGACAGATGGCCATGGGTCTGGCGCGCGTGGTTGTGTTGATGCTCACCGTCTGGCTGTTCGCCGCGGCCTGGTCGAATGACCGGCCCGTCGACCTGCACGGTGAGGAGGGCCCCGGTGCTGTTCCCAAGGCCACTTCGGCAGTTGACCTTGGGCCGCTCGTTCAACACGGAGGGCCGTCGTTCGGGGCAACCCGTTTCGCCTCGATACACTTGCCGCCGGCGGGTATGGCGAACTGGCTGACTGCGCTGCCGCTGGGCGTCACACCGGGAACATATCTCGTGGTGCATCCGCAGGGATTCACCGAACGAGTGACGATCGACGCGGAGTTCCTGCAGACGCTCGGCCATGACCCGGACGTCACCCCGCAGGCGACCCACACGGTGCAGATCGACGGCCAGACGCTGACGCTCGTCCGCATCACCATGCCCGCCTCACGCATCGTCATCGCCGAAGGCCCGATGGCAACGCGACGCTTTTAACGCTCGACGACAGATCAAGGAGTGGGTTCGGCCTCGGGGGGCGGTGCCGGCGGGGCGGCTTCGTCGACAAGGTCCGCCGGGATCCGGGCGAGCGAGGCGACCTTGTCCTCTTTGTCGAGCCGCATGATGCGCACGCCTTGCGTGTTGCGGCCGATTTCGTTGATGTCGACCACGCGCAGCCGCTGGATCTTACCGGCGGTGGTGACGAGCAGGACTTCGTCGCCTTCCGTCACCGCTGCGATCTTCACCGCGGGGCCGTTGCGGTCGGTCGTGCGGATGTCACGAATGCCTTTGCCGCCACGGCGCTGTCGGCGATAGCTCTTGTTCGAGGCATCCCCTTCTGCCGCGGCTTCGTCGGTGGGCGGTTCGTCGACTTCCGCTTCATCAGCGATCGTGTCATCCGCAACGATATCACCGTTGGCAATGTCATCGATAACATCCCCTGGCGACTCTCCGGGGGCTGACGAGATAACTGATTCGCCACCGACGCCGAAGGGGGTGCGTTTGCCGTAACCATTTTCGCAGACAGTGAGCAGGCTCATGGCCGGATCGGCGACGACCATACCGACGACATGATCCCCCTTGGTGAGCCTGATTCCCCGCACGCCACCGGCAGCGCGTCCCATGGCGCGGGCATCCGATTCGTGAAAGCGGATCGCCATCCCTTTTGCGGTCGAGAGCATCACGTTATCGCCGGGTGAAATGATCAGCGCTTCGACCAGCGAATCTTCCCTCAGGTCAATCGCGATGATGCCGCCGGCGCGGATGTTGCCGTAGTCGGAGAGGCGACTCTTCTTCACCACCCCGCCGCGCGTGGCGAAGATCAGGAAGCATTCATGGCTGAACTCGCGCGTCGCGGCGCAGTTCACCACGGTCTCGCCTTCCTGCAGCGACAGCAGGTTGACCATCGCCCGGCCTTTGCTCACGCGGCTGCCGAGCGGCAAGTCGTAGATTTTCTGCCGGAAAACGCGGCCGGT
>DASRYX010000797.1:0-12549 GCA_035686985.1 Planctomycetaceae bacterium
GGATCGGTGAATTCCAGCGAGCGATCGAGCACGCGCTCGAATTCGTCATCGGGGAGAAAGCCGCGACGTTCGATCAGTCCGCGGAGTTCGGACAGGACTTCGGTCCCACGCTCGACTTGCGCCGGTTCACCGCGGAGCTGCAGTTCATCACCGCGAAGGACCACATCAATGTGCAGTCGGTCCCGCAATCGCCGCAAATTGCGGTCGCGCGTTCCGAGCAGGCTGCGAACATCGTTTTGATTGCGAAACCGTACGGTTCCGTCTGACATGCGTTGTGTTCTCATGGCGTCAACAAAACTTCGCGGTCGTGAAACCGCGATCACATCGACACATCCAATCTTACTGTGCTTAGGGGTCAAAGGAAATGGGCGCGGCGCACGCCGGGGGGGAAACCCCGGTCCAGACGCAGAACTCGCCGCTGCAGATTATTCCTCGACGGCCGCTCGCCAGAAAGTCCAGCTTCGGCTGGAAACCGATCGGACACGGCCGCGACCGGCAGGTTCGTCCGTTCCCTCAGAACTTTCGCGAACGGAAAAGTTTGCCACGCCTCGCACGCAAAGTTGAACGCCTGCGGCGACCCCGTCGACGGTAGCGGTTGTGTTCAAGTCACCGAAGTTAACGGATCGATGTGACACGGGCGTTCCCGCAGGACGTGGGGCCCGTTTGCGTAAGGATGGGGAATGTACGAAGCGTTTTTCGGACTGCAGCGTCGACCGTTTGCGGCGACTCCCGATGCGATGTGCTGGTACGCGGGCGGACCCTATCAGGCCGCAATCGATGAACTGGCGATTTGTGCCGAACAAGGGCAGGGGATCGCCGTTCTGGTCAGTCCCGCCGGTTCCGGAAAGACGGTGCTGTGCGAGCGCTTGTCGCTGGAACTCGGTGCGCGATTCGACACCGTTCTCTTGCGTCACGCGACCTTTCAGACCCGCCGCGCGTTGTTGCAGACGCTGCTCAGCGAGATGCAGCAGCCGTTCGACAAGCCGACCGATCAGGAACTGCGCCTCGGTTTAGCGCCCGTCCTGCGCCGACTGCATCAGCTCGGCCGCGCGCTCGTGCTGGTGGTCGACGAAGCCCATCTGCTGTCCGAGTCGTTACTCGAAGAATTGCGGATTCTTTCGGATCAGGCGCAGGACGGCAAACCGCTGGTCCGGCTGGTGCTGATCGGTCAGGCAGGACTCGAGGAAAAGCTGGTCCACCCGTCGATGCAGGCGCTCAATCATCGCTTGCGCGCTCAGGTTGTCTTGTCGACGCTGACCCGTCAGGAGACCGCGGACTATCTCGACTATCGCGTTACCTGGGCTGGTGGTCGCACAGGCGAATTGTTTACACCGGAGGCGATCGACTTGATCTGTCGCGCCGCGGATGGCCTGCCGCGCTGTGTGAACCAGTTGTGCGACCACGCGCTGCTGCGGGCGTATTCGGAAGAGCAGCGGCCGGCGACCGTGGCTCACATCGCCGCGGCGCTGAATGATCTGAAGCATCTGCCACTACCGTGGAACTCCGTTCCAGAGTCCATCGCAGCCACGAAATCACCGTCGGCCGAACTGGAATGGTCGACACCGGCGACGAGCGAAACCGCATCCTCCACGATCGAATTTGGCGATGATGCCACGGACGACGAGATCATCGACATCGTGGCACCGGTGATTGAACCGCCGACATCGACGATGCCGGTGTACCGTCTTAGTGCGCAACTGGATGAGCCGGTGGTCGACTCGGACGAGATGACGTTGCCGACATTCGCGTCCGCCACGCCTCCGATGTGGCAGGCAAAGCCGCAGTCTGTCGCCGTCATCGCGGGACCGGTTGCTGTCACGAATGGATTCATCGAAGAGGTGGTGATTGATCGCTACACCGCTTTGGATGCCGGCCTAACGCCACTGGAAGAAATGCCGTCTACACCAACGCCGGTGCTGACGGTCGCCGTGCCGACGCCTCCCGCTGTCGACGAGGTGATTCCGCGTTATTCACCGCAGCCGTTGACCTGGCACGGAGCAATGGAACAACTGACGAACGCCGGGGATATCCCGGATCGTCTCGACGCGGTCCACGATGTGCTGAAGTCCGTGACCGAGCAGACCTTAGCCCGGGTGGAAACTCGTTCCGCAGTGAGCGAATTGGGGGCGGTTTGTCCGACGGGAGACCGCAGCGCCGAGGATGCTCTCGGCACGACGGTACTCGAGATCTGTGACGACGCCCGTGATCGCGCTTATGAAGAGGCGGCTGGAGAAAGCGCCGTGTTCGAATTTGGCGGCGATACGCCGGCGACCACTCACGCGGAAGCAGCGTTACCCGCCGCCACCGAACCGCGACGTTATCGACATCTCTTCACGCTGTTGCGTCGTAAGCAGCAAGGACGGGCGTGAGCGGGCAGGGCGGACATCCCTGCTAGTGCTTAGTGGCTTTTGACCTGCTGGATTTTTCGATCCATGCGTGGAACTCGGCTTCCACGCCGCGGAGATCGTCATGTCCCAGGACCGCGGCAAGTGACCATCCGGCCGTCGGATCAATCTCCGCATTCGCGCGGCTTTTGCGATAGAACGCCGACAGTCGTCCGCGCTGTTGCAGGAACAGACACAGCGATCGGGCCATCGCGTAGTTGAGCGCGGCGTGCGAACCGCTGAAATCTTCCGTCATGAAATTTTCGAGCGGCGGAAGTTTCCGCTGCTGGTGACGTTCGCGCAACAGATCGCCCCGCCAGTTGTCGAGGCCGAGGAGTTGCAGACCGTCGTCCGAGAATTCGCTGTCTTCATGGAGCGAAGCCAGACCTTCGTCGAACCACTCGGGCATCGCCGGGAAATCGACGTGCGCGAGAGCGTGGGTGAGTTCGTGAGCCAGCGTTCCTTCGCCCGTCGAGACATTCAGAATCAAACGGCGATCGAGGCGGGAATAAATCCCGGCGTATTCCGATCGGCCGCGATGTCCAAGCCGGGCGGCGCACTCTTCATAATCTGCATCAGTGGTCGCGATCAGAATCGCGATCGGTTCGGATGGCGCGGCGTCGAAATAGTCGACCTGCAGCGCACGCGCGGTCGGCAGGATGATTTCCTGCCGCCAGCGATCCATCTCGTCCGCCGACGCATTCGTTCCCAGCACATACGGCGCGGCGACCGTGACCGTCCAATGTTCCGGCAGCGTGGTTTCCAGATTTCTCGCGACGCTCTCGCAGCGCTGTCTGAGTGGGGCCTCGGAAGGCAGGGGGGGGAGTTGAGCGCGAGACGCCAGCGCAGAAGCATCTTCGCTCCCGCTGGGAGCGGCGATGGCATAGCACAATCCGATCAGAAAGACCGGACCGAACGCCAGTACTCGCGAACATTCGCCCATCTTGACCCTGCGCTACAATCGCTAAAGTCGCTCCTGACGGCCTCGTTTCCGGAGTCGGGAAGCGCACTCCACCGACCTCGACAATCGAGTTTAGTTTGCGGTCCGGCGTCAAGATGAAGCAAATCATCACCTCCCGAGCGGTTTGCGAGGATTGTTCCCCCGTAAGGGGGCTGATACGATCCAAAGCTCAAAGTCGTGGCTAGGTAGTGCGACAGATTGGCAGCGGACCTAATTCAGCAATCGGGCTTTATGGATATGAATTCGACGCTCTACCGCCATCTGGGTGCTCATCCCGACGTCGTAGACGGCATCGCGGGGGTTCGCTTTCACGTCTGGGCACCGAATGCCAAAGATGTGTGCGTGCTCTGCGACAGCAATGGTTGGAGCCACGGTGCGAGTCCGCTCAATTCCAGCGATGCCGGCGTCTGGTGGGGCTTCCTGCCCGGCATGCAGGAAGGGGACGCGTACAAGTTCGGTATTCGCACCCAGGCCGGACAACTCTTACAGAAGTCCGACCCCTTCGCGTTCTACGCCGAAGTCCCGCCAAAAACGGCGTCGATCGTCACCGACGTCCGCGATTACGACTGGGGCGATGACGAATGGCTGCGCAAACGCGACACGGCAAACTGGTACGAGCAACCTGTCACCGTTTATGAAGTGCACCTCGGTTCGTGGAAGCGGCCGAAGGACGGTCGGCAGTACTTCAATTACCGTGAACTCGCACCGATGCTGGTGGAGTACGTCCAGAAGCTGGGCTACTCGCACATCGAACTGATGCCGGTGACCGAGCATCCCTTCGATGGTTCGTGGGGTTACCAGACCACCGGCTATTACGCTCCCACCAGCCGGTTCGGTACGCCCGATGACTTCAAGTTCTTTGTCGATTACTGCCACAAGGCGGGCATCGGCGTCATTGTCGATTGGGTCCCGGCGCACTTCCCCACGGACGGCCATTCCCTCGGCCAGTTCGATGGCACCGCGTGCTACGAACATGCCGACCCGCGGCAGGGCTTCCACCCCGACTGGGGAACGCTGATCTTCAACTACGGTCGCATGGAAGTCCGTGACTTCCTGATGTCGAACGCGCGGTTCTGGATTGAGGTGTACCACATCGACGGACTCCGTGTGGATGCCGTGGCGTCGATGCTGTATCTCGATTACTCCCGCAAAGCCGGCGAGTGGGTGCCGAATGCGTTCGGCGGCCGGGAAAATCTCGAAGCGATTCAGTTCCTCAAGGACATGAATACGCATCTCTATCAGGAATTCCCCGGCGTGATGATGATCGCCGAGGAATCAACCTCGTGGGGTGGCGTCTCACGGCCGGTCTACACGGGTGGTCTCGGCTTCGGTATGAAGTGGGACATGGGCTGGATGAACGACACTCTGCGGTATCTCCGCCGGGAGTCGATCCACCGGTCCTTCCATCAGAACGAACTTTCGTTCCGGATGGTGTATGCGTTCACCGAGAACTTCGTGCTGCCGCTGTCACATGATGAAGTCGTGCACGGCAAGAAGTCGCTCCTTTCGCAAATGCCGGGCGATTACTGGCAGCAGTTTGCGAATCTGCGGCTGCTGTACGGTTACCAATACACCATGCCTGGCAAGAAGCTCCTCTTCATGGGGGGGGAACTCGGCCAGTGGCATGAATGGAACCATCAGGCCGAAATTGATTGGGCGCTCGTCGGGCATCAGCACCACGACGGAATCACCAAGCTCATCGGCGATCTGAATGCCGTTTATCGGAAAGAGCCGGCGCTGCATCAGGCTGACATGAGTTCTGAGGGTTTCCGCTGGATTTCCTGCGACGACTGGCAGAATAGCGTCTATTCGTTCCTGCGATTCTCGCGCGACCAGAAAGAAATGGTCGTGGTGATGCTGAACTTCACACCGTTGCCGCGGCATGATTACCGCATCGGAGTGCCGAAGGCCGGCTTCTACACCGAGATCTTGAACACCGACGCCAGCCATTACGGTGGCGCCAACGTCGGCAACGCAGGCGGCGTTTATTCCGAGCCCACCGCCAGCCACGGCCATCCGCAATCGTTATCGCTGACGATTCCGCCGCTGGGCATGCTGGTGCTGAAAGCGGTGACCGCACCGGCCGCTAAATCTGCCACAAAGTGATCCTGATTCGCTTGGCGGTTTCGCGCTGCGCTAACCATAGCACGCAGCGCGAAACCGCAAGCGGTTTACTTGGCGGTGAGATCGATCCCCATGTCGCGGAAGAGGAACTTCATGTCCTCCCAGACATCTTTCTTCGCTGGGGGATTCCGCAACAGGTACGACGGGTGATAGGTGCACAGCACCTTCGCGCGGCCGTATTGATAAAATTTGCCCCGCAGCTTGCCGATCGGTGACTCCGTCCCGAGCAGGTTCTGGGCGGCACAACTGCCCCAGCAGACGATGTATTCCGGATTCACGATCGCAATCTGGCCGTCGAGATATTCCCGGCAGTTCGCTGCTTCGTCGGGGGCAGGCAGGCGGTTACCCGGGGGGCGGCAACGCAACACGTTGCAGATGTAAATGTCTTCCCGCTTCAACCGGCACGCGGCGATGATGTCATTGAGTTTCTGCCCGGCCTTCCCCACGAACGGTTCGCCTGTTGCGTCTTCGTCCGCACCGGGCGCTTCACCGACGAACAGAATCTTCGCCTGGGGATTGCCGACTCCGAACACAGTCTGCGTGCGCGTCCTGGCCAGCTCAGGACACCGGGTACACTTCGACACGCAGGTTTTGAGTTCCGCGAGCCGCGAGATGCGTTCATTGTGTGCGAGATCGAGCGGCACGAATTCCTTGGGGACGGGGGCAGGCGCGGCAGCTCGGCGAGGCAAAGGGTCTTCTCCCGTTTCGGACGGTAACAGGGATTTCATGGCCGCCGGTCGTGCCGGAGCGGGGGATTGAGCAATCGGACGTGTGACTGCCGGCACTGGCGGGGCCACAACAACAGCCGCCGGCGCGATCTTCTCCCAGCTGGAGACACCGCCACGGCGCCAGCTTTCCAGCAACTGAACCGCCGCCCAGCGGAGGTCATCTGGCGATGTGTCGCTCACGTTTTCCGTCATGTCGCGCAGCATGCCATGAAATCAGGAGAATATCCACCAGCCGTTCACGCTTGGTGCAGGACTTCGAATCTGTTTCTCAAAAATCCCCGCTCGATCAAGATGTGCGGCTGCACCACTTGCGGGCCGTTGATATTATCAAGAGTCCGTGCCGGGATGGGCATCACAGTAGACGGTTGGCTGATTCGGTCCGCGAGGGAGCGCCTGATGATTCGGAAGTCATCGCGTCGTGAGTTCTTGACGCACTCCGCAGCCGTAGGAACGGCGTGGTGGGTCGGTTCATCCACCGTCGGCCGGGCGCAACCGAAGTCGCCTCTCGAAACGATCCGGTTCGCCTGCATTGGTGTCGACGGCCGCGGGGCCAGCGATCGCGATGATGCGGGCCGTCATGGGGAAATCGTCGCACTCTGCGATGTCGATTCCGAACGTCTGGAAAAAGCGTGCGCGCGGTATCCCAAGGCGAAGAAGTACACCGATTACCGAAAGATGTACGACGAAATCGGGGGCGAGTTCGACGCCGTCACCGTCAGCACGCCCGATCATTCGCACGCAACGGCGGCCATTCGGGGTCTCCGGATGGGCAAGCACGTCTTCTGTCAGAAGCCGCTGAGTTACACCGTCGCCGAAGCCCGCCTGATGCGCGAGCTCGCCGCGGAGAAGAAACTCTGCACGCAAATGGGAAACCACGGTACGGCGTCCAATGGGTTCCGCGAGGCGGTGCAGCTCATCCGCCGCGGCGATCTCGGGCAAGTGAAGGAAATCCATATCTGGACCGATCGTCCGAAATGGCCGCAGGGACAGGGACGGCCCGAGAAATCCGAACCCGTTCCGGCGCATCTCAACTGGGATGCCTTCCTCGGCCCGGCTCCCGAGCGGCCGTATGCGTCGGCTTATCATCCATTCAAGTGGCGCGGCTGGATCGACTTCGGCACGGGTGCACTCGGCGACATGGGCTGTCACATGATGAACGTGTCGGTGATGGCGCTGCAGCTCTTCACTCCAGTTTCGGTGGAAGCGGTTCCGGATCCCGAATGGACCGGCGAGGCCCGCAAGGAAAGCTATCCGAAGTTCTGCACGGTGAAGTACGAGTTCGGCCCGCGCGGCGACCTGGGGCCCTGCACGCTGTACTGGTATGAGGGGGGCAAACGCCCGGCGGAAGAGCTGCATGCCCCCGTGAAACAGGGCATGAGTGGTTCACTCATCATCGGCGAGAAAGGAAAGATCTTCTCAGATAACGATTATCACAGCACCTTCAACGTGCTGCCGAAGGAGAAGGCGGACGGACTGCCGAAGCCCGAGATCACGCAGTCACCCGGTCATTTCACCGAGTTCGCCAACGCCATCCGCGAAGGCAAGCCGGAACTAGCGTGGTCGAACTTCGAGTACGCCGGCAAGCTGACGGAAACCGTGCTGCTCGGCAACGTTGCGCTCCGCAGCGGCGGCAAAATCGAGTGGGACGGCGTGAACCTGAAGGTGACCAACAATCCCAACGCGCAGCAGTACGTCGCGCGCGAGTACCGCAAAGGCTGGGAAATCACCTAGGAAGCCCAGGGATTCTTATCCCTGGGTCTCTTCATTTGCATCACTTGCAATCCGCGCCGGTGCCAGACAGCCACGGCACACTGTTCGCGATCCAATTTCTGCATCTCACGATCACGAAACCAACATCGGCAAGTCTTGCCGATCAGTCACCGGTGAAACCGTTTCAACCGGTGCAGCTTCGCCAGATTGTGAGCTGAAAACTTTCACCAACCGGAAAGCGCCGCGCGGACTGCGGGTTTCTCCGGAAGGGTGGTCGTTCGGCCTTCAGAAGGAATTACACGGCCGTTGTAAGATTGTCGCACACCATGGTTCGAGGGGGACCGTGGTGAGAGGAGAAGGAGAACCCATGCGCGACTGGATGCGAATGTTCCGACAGTCGATCCCGGTCATGATGACCGCGGGAATGGTATGGGCAGGGATGCTGTGCGAAATGCGGGCGGATGACGCCGCCGCGGAAATCAGCCGCCGTAATGCCGCGGTGGCACTCAACTACAGCCGGGCATCGTTCCACCGCATCCGGCGGTATCCGTCCATGCGCGTGCTGATGGAAGAACAGGAGAAGATTCTCAACCATCTGAATCTGAATGGCATCGCCGATGAAGAGGTGGTGAAGCTCTACACGGCGTCCCTGGACGAGATCGCGCAGATTCAGCTGGGTGACCGTGAACGAGAACTGCTCAAGGAAAAATACCGCCGGCAGTTCAATCGGGACTTCACCATCAACGCGCTCTCACTTGGGGCGTCCGTGGCAACGGCTCAATTCGGCGCGGCGGTGAAGACCGGGGCCACCAGCTGGTGGGATTACCGCAACCAGTCACAGAACCGGGAACTCGATGCATGGAAGATCGAGAAAGACCGGATGACGCGCCTGACCAACAAGTCGGCGCAGTTCCTCGATGTTTCCTGGAAAATGGCCCGTAATAAGCAGATCCCCGATCGCTGGCTGGTGCGCGGCGATGATCTCGACAAGCTCGAAGATGCGTGGCGCGAGCCCGATCCCGCTGTGCGTCTGCGCGTGCTGAAGCGCATGGAACCGTTTCTCGAAACGTATCCACCCTACTGGTACTACGTCGCGCGCACACAGCAGTCGATGGGGCAGCTGTTCGCGTCGTCGGAAACGTATGAAAAGCTCGCGAAGCTTGGCGACGGGCACTTCCGCAAGGACGATATGCTCGCGGCGGGGATGGCGAATCGAGCATTGATTCAGGCGTATCTCTCTCAACCCGGAGCCGCCGAATCCGCCAAACAAGCGTTGAACTACTCGACCGATGTCTGGGAAGCGAACCTGCTCTGCGCGATGGTCTTGCAGGGTGAGCGACAATACGACGTTGCGGAAGACGCGATTCTGCGGAACCTCGACGTCTCTCTAGAACGGTCGCAGAGTCAGCAGGCGCTGATTGGCTTGTATCTCGCGTCCAACGACACGACGAAACTCTCTATGCGGTTGTCCGATCCGGCCGTCGCGCGGGAGTTGCCCGCGCCGCAACTGCTGGCCTGCGTGGCGAAGCTCGGAGAAGTCCGCACCCCGCCCGCGGTCGCAATGTCGCTGCAGCGGTCGTTGCAGATCGCGCCGCGCTTCAACCTTGGGCGGGATGATCTCGTCGTTCAATCGACGCCCAGTTGGAACCTCCAGCAGGCCCGGCTGACATTAACCTGTGGTGACAAGACATACGACTCGCCGCAATGGAGTATGCATGGCACTCACCTTCAGGCAACGTTTGAAGGCGTCGGCGAATTCAGCAGCACACTCGGCAGCGGCGAACAGAAGGACGTTCTGCTGACGGTGGAATATGCGCACTCGCCACCGATTAAACTGTCGCTGCAATGGAGCGGCCCGGAAGCGACAACGCCTGAGGCATCAAACCCGCTGGCAGCGGTCAATCGCCGTTATCCGGTGTTTAAGGTGGCGGGGCTGGAGCACGATCAGCAGCGGTTGTCATTTCATCAGGGAACGCTGAAGACGCTGCCGGCCCCCGCAGTGGCTCCGGGCGGCGAGACCTTATCGCAGACGCTGCCCGCCGGTCGTTCGACATTGAAACCGGTTGATCCGGATCCGTTCCTGATCACACCGCCGATCGATATTCCGATCGTCCCGCCGATGTAAACAAACTACGAGCCCGAAGCGCGAGCGCCGGGTGGCTGAAAAACAGAAGAGTGATGAATATGCTCGATATTCATCACTCTTCTTCATTTAAGACCCGGCGCTGGCGCGTCGGGTTCGTTGTCAGCAGTGATTAATGGTGGTGGTGTCCGTCCGGTCCGTGGACGTGGCCATGCGCGATTTCTTCACTCGTCGCCACACGGATGTCGACCACCTTCACATCGAAGTTCAGCGTCTCACCGGCGAGCGGATGGTTCGCGTCGATGGTGATCGTGTCATCCGCGATTTCGATGACGGTGACCAGTCGCGGACCATCCGGCGTGTTCGCCTGGAACTGATCGCCCAGTTCGACCTCATCGGCACCGGGGAAACGATCACGTTCGACTTCGGCGACGAGGGACTCGTCATATTCACCGTAGCCGTCCGCGGCTTCGACGGTGACCTTCAGCGAGTCCCCTTTGGACTTGCCGGTGAGCGCGGCTTCGAGACCGGGGATGATGTTATCGGCACCGTGCAGGTAAACCAGCGGCGACCCTGCTTCCGACTGATCCAGAATTTCTCCCTCGGAATCGGTGAGGGTGTAGTCAATACTGACCACGGTGTTAGAAGCCGCTTGCACGATAATGGTCCTGACGGGCTGAGAACTCGACACACGGGGCAACCGCCTCCGTTTCCGCCGACATTCTCGCGGGTCCGCCACGAACTCGGCAATCTTCCGTGCACGAATTCGGCGTGATTCCACCAAGTTTTTCAGCGCGGGGAGAAACACTCACCCGCGGACGCTTATTCAATCGGCGTCGGCGTGCGCTCGGGGAGCTTGGGACAACACCGCGCGGGATATGCGCAGATAAAGCTTTTCAGGCCGATGAAGAAGCCTTGATCATCGTCATCGGTTTCGATCATCCCCAAGATAATTTCCACGCCAGGCAGAAAATCGCTGAGATCGATCGCCGTGTATTTCGGATTGCTCGGCGAGTCGATCGTGACGACATAGGTGTCGATGCTGAACAGGCAGATGCCGAGGATTTCGAACAGGCAGAGGTCTTCCGTCTCGAACTCGCCGAGGATCAGACCGTACGTGGAAATGAACGTGTCGTCATCCTCGAAGCGGTAGCAGTCCCAGTTGCCGAAGAAACTGATGAATTCGAGCACGAGGTATTGCTTGCCTTTGACATCGGCCTGAGCGGTCAAGGGCAACGTCAATGCGGCCGCACACGTCACGGCGATAACGAGCGCATGACGAATTCCTCGCGTGAACATGGAACGCCTCTTCTGAGTGGACAATCGCGAAAACGCTGACCGTCTATCGCGGCCAAATCACTTTGCTGGAGTGGTCTCGGGAGCCAGCAGACGTTGTACAACAGCGGGGTGGGCGCTCGCCACATCCTTCTTCAAGTCCGGATCGGTTGGCAGATGAAAGAGCTGCAGCTGTGGCGCGCCGGGAGCGACGGTGCCGAACCACTCGCCCCGTCGCACGAACTGAGCACCGTTCTGTTCGTCCGCTTGCCAGTAGAGGAGCCGCTCGTTGTCCCATGGTGGTTGCGAAGAATTCTGGACGAGTGACCGCCCGTCGCGACCATGCGGCCGCTTCGAGGCACCGGCGATGTCCAGCAGCGTCGGCAGCAGATCCCATGCAACCGTTACGTTCCGCGCAACGCGTCCCGCGTTCTCGGGATGACCGCCGACCATTACCAGCGGCGTCCGGAGGCGATGTTCGGAGATTACCGGTGCAGTTCGCGGCCCAGACAGTGTCGTCACAAACACGCAGGTTTGTGCCGAGACGCCGCTCTTTTCCAATGCTTCCAGTGCGTGCACGACGACCGACTCCGCGCTGCCACCTGAAGAGTCTGTCTCGATCTCCGGCAATCGGATCTGCAGAAACCACGGACGTGACGATGATGCATGGCTGCGGAAATAGCTGGCGATTTCGGCATCAAGCAGCGTCCACAACGAGACTTTCTGTCCGCCGTTCGCATTCGGCGCGACGGTCATGTAATTCCGCGCGGTGGCGAGTCGCGCGGGATACAGCGGGACATCGTCCAGCGGCGTTTCCAGCCCCGTCCATTCTTCAAAACCGCATCGCAACGGAGCCGCGCTCCCCGGCCACACGCCGAGGAACGCGGTGTCATAACCCGCTTTCCAGAGCGTCGTGGCGATGGTGACATCACTTTCCCGCAGCTCGAACCGCTTTTCACCCGCGCTTGCGCGACTGGCGGGATACCCGGTCATCAAACTCCACCAGCCAGATGCGGGTGACAAGCCCCCGGCGTAATGCTCCGAGAACGAGACGCCGCGCTGCGACAGGTCGGCAAACAACCGGTCCCGTGAAGAATCGGGATCTCCGGCGTGCTCGAAGGTGATCAGCACGAGATGCGGTGCCTGTCGGCTTTTACCGATCCGAACCTGCCGCTGGAGCTGCTGGAGCGCTTGACGATTCTGCCGATGCGTTCGCTCCCAGAGATCGCCGGCCTGATCCAGTGATTCGAGAAGTGAACCTTGCGCCTCACCATCCTGTAAGAC
>DASRYX010000798.1:0-9886 GCA_035686985.1 Planctomycetaceae bacterium
CTGGAAAACGCCAAGGAACACAAGGCGGAACTCCTGATTCTCTTCGTGCGGCAGGTCGCCGTGCCGGTGCTGGGAACCGCGACGAACTTCGGTTCGGAGTCCGATCCGGAGGCCCAGACGGCGTTCGCGAACATCAAGGAACTGGCGAAGGCGTCGGGCGTGCCCGTGCGATTGCTATACACCGTGACGTCCGATATCCCCGACGCCATTCTGGATTTCGCCGCCACGTTTGGCGTGGAACGCGTAATCCTTGGGGCCACGCAACGCGGTTCCTTGTGGCGAACCATGAAGGGCGACGTGATCCAAGGTGTCGCTCAACATCTGCCTGAACGGACGACGCTATTGATCTGCGCGTGATCGTTTAGCCGCGACGCGAAGCGGAGCGCTCCCCTGACGGGTCGCGGCTAAACCACGGCGCTTCCCTCGTCCGCGCTGCATTCGCGCGGTATGGTGTCGACACGCTTGCCCCGGTTGATTGCGGCCGGGGTGCATTCCTGTGTCGACACCTCTGAGGATGACTTCATGATCCGTTCGACTCCGTCCCGCCGCGAGTTTCTGCAAATTGCTTCGATGGCCGCCGCGGCGACGCTCATCGGCACGCAGCGCGCGTTCGCCGCTGATGATCCGTACGGCGGCTTCAAGATGGGACTGCAAAGCTATTCGCTGCGGGCGTTCAAGGTCGACAAGGCCATGGAGCACACGCGGACGCTCGGCCTGAAGTATTGGGAATCGTTCCCGAATCATGTGCCGATGGGCACGGTCCCCGCCCATATCGCCGCTCAGAAGGAAATCCTGAGCAAAGGCGGCATCACGCTGCTGGCGTACGGCGTCGTCGGCTTCGACGGAGACGAAACCAAGGCCCGGCAGATCTTCGATTTCGCCAAGGCGATGGGCTTGTTGTCGATCAGTGCCGATCCGGCGAAAGATAACAAGACGTTCGATCTGCTCGACAAGCTGGTCGCGGAATATGACGTGGCGATCGCCATCCACAACCACGGGCCGGGACACCGCTACGACAAAATCGCCGACGTCGCGGACATCGTCAAAGATCGTCATGCGAAGATCGGCGCGTGCGTCGACACCGGCCACTATCTCCGCAGCGATGAAAATCCCGTCGACGCCATCGAACGGCTCGGCAAGCGCGTTTTCGGCGTCCATCTCAAGGATGTGAAGACCATCGAAAGCGGCGGCAAGAAATCCAAGCAGTTCAAGATCCTCGGCGAGGGTGATCTCGACGTGCTCGGCTGCCTGAAGGCGCTCAAAAAACTCAATTACCAGTACTGCCTGGCGATCGAGTACGAAGAGAACGCCGACAATCCGATGTCGGACCTCGGAGTCTGCCTGAAGAACGTGCGCGAAGCCGTCAAGAAGATGTGAGTGGGAAATGGGCCATTGGCAGTGGTGGAGAAATTATTCTTTCCACTGCCCAAGCCCGACTGCCCACGGCCTAAAGCTTCTTGTGTCCGCGCATCATGCACCAGCCGAAGAAGCCGATGATGCTCAGCACCAGCGCGTAGTCGAACGGACCCATGCCGTTCCACCACAGCAGAAAGTAGCGTCGGTAGTAGTCGAGGTTGTAGAGAATCGTTTCATACATGGCGCATCTCGGGATGGGGCGGCCCGACGCTCTAACCCTAGGTCATGTTGTTGCGGCTTGAGGCGGAAAAACCCCGGCGGGATCCATTTTCGAGGAACTTTCGCAGGTGATTCCCATCGATTTGACAGGCCGGGTCGCCCTCGTCACCGGCGGCGGACAGGGACTTGGCCAGGCGACCGCCCGACGGCTGCACGCGGCCGGCGCTGCCGTCGCGATCAACTATTTTCCCGACTCCGCGGGTCTCAACCAGAAGCGGGCGCAAGAAACCGTTGCTGAATTCGACAGCCGCGGACTGGCACTCGCTGCGGATGTCCGCTCTCCGGAAGACATGACTGCGTGCATCACCGCCGTGGTGCAGCGTTTCGGCCGGTTGGATTTCGTCATCAACAATGCGGCCATCATCCGCGATAAGACGCTGAAAAAGATGGAGCAATCGGACTGGCAGGCGGTGATGGACACGAACCTTACCGGGGTGTTCAACGTCTGCAAAGCCGCCCAGCCCGCGCTCGCCGAGGGAGGCCGGATCGTCAACATGGCGTCGATTTCCGGCGTCGTCGGGTTCTTCGGCCAGGCGAATTATTCCGCGGCGAAGGCCGGCGTCATCGCGCTCACCAAGGTGCTCAGCAAGGAACTCGCTCGGCGGAAAATCACCGTGAACGCGGTTGCCCCCGGCGTCGTCATGACCGAAATGGCCGCGACCATTCCTGACGAAGTTCAGCAGGAGATGCTCAAGCAGATTCCGCTGGGGGAATTCGGCGAACCGAACGACATCGCCAACGCGATTCTGTTTCTCTGCAGCGATCTCGCCAAGTACATCACCGGCCAGACGATTCACGTCAACGGGGGATGGTGGGCATGAGCCGGGCCTGCCAGCCGCGAGTGATGACGGCCGCGGAAGCCGTCGCGCTGATTGTCGACGGCGTCACTATCGTGAGCGGCGGTTTCGTCGGCGCAGCGCATCCGGAAGCGCTCACGGCGGCTCTCGAAGACCGGTTTCTGGCGACGGGCCACCCCCGCGATCTCACGCTGGTCTACGCCGCGGGACAGGGTGATTCCCAGCATCGTGGATTGAACCATCTCGGACATGCCGGGTTGGTGAAGCGCGTCATCGGCGGACATTGGGGGCTGGTCCCCAAGCTCGGGCAACTCGCGCTGTCGGGACAGATTGAAGCGTACAATTTTCCGCAGGGCGTGATCTGCCACCTGCTGCGGGAAAGCGCCGCGGGACGCCCGGGTGTGTTCACGAAGATCGGGATGGGAACGTTCATCGACCCCATTCATGACGGCGGCCGGCTCAACGATCGCACGACGGCTCCGCTCATCAGCCGCGTGGAACTCGATGGCGAACCGTGGCTGTGGTATCGCGCGTTCCCCATTCACGTGGGGCTGATTCGCGCGACAGCCGCGGACCCGCTCGGCAACCTGATGATGGACGAGGAAGCGATCATCGGCGAGGTGTTGCCCATCGCGCAAGCCGCGAGGAATGCCGGGGGGATTGTCCTCGCGCAGGTGAAGCGATTGCTGAAAGAACCGTTAGCCCCGCAGCAGGTTCGCGTGCCTGGCGTGCTGGTCGATGCAATCGTCGTGGCGGATGACGAACATCATTGGCAGACCTTCGCCGAGAGACACAATCCCGATTACTTTGAACCAGCTCCGCAGCCCGAGGCGCCGTCTGCCTTCGGTTCCGCCATCACAACCCCAGCGATGCCGTGGGATGAGCGCCGGATCATAGCCGCACGGGCGTGTGATGAGTTGCGTCCGGGTGAGATCGTAAACCTCGGCATCGGAATGCCCGAAGGGATTGCCCGCATTGCCGCCGAGCGCGGACTGCTGCACGAGGTTGTCCTTACGGTGGAAAGCGGCCCGATTGGCGGCATGCCGGCGGGGGGGTTAAGCTTCGGAGCCTCGATTCATCCGCGGGCCATCATCGACCAGCCGGCTCAGTTCGACTTCTACGATGGCGGCGGCCTGGACTTCGCCGCGCTCGGGGCCGCTCAGGTGGACGCCGCGGGGAATGTCAACGTGTCGAAGTTCGGCACGCGGCTCGCCGGCGTCGGCGGCTTCGTGAACATCTCGCAAAGCGCCCGCCGGCTGGTCTTCTGCGGCACGTTCACCTCGGGCGGACTGGAAATCGCCTGGGAAGACGGCCGGTTGCGGATCCTCCGCGAGGGCACGATTCGCAAATGCCTCGCCCAGGTGGAACAGGTTTCGTTCAGCGGCGATTACGCCCGGCAGCAACAGCGCGACGTGCTCTTCATCACCGAGCGAGCCGTGTTCCGACTCACGGCCGCCGGCTGGGAGTTGATCGAAATTGCCCCCGGCATCGACCTCGAACGCGACATCCTCGGCCAGATGGATTTTCGCCCGATTGTTCGCGACGTGAAGCCCATGTCCGCCCGTTGTTTTGAAGGTCCTGGTGTATGACCGACGTTGTCATTCTTGCGGCGAAACGCACACCGATCGGACGGTTTCTCGGCGGCTTAGCCGATGTGTCGGCCGTCGAACTCGGCATCGCCGCCGGTGAAGCGGCGCTGGCGAACATTGATCGCAATCAGATCGACCAGGTGATCATCGGCAATGTGCTCTCCGCCGGGTCGGGCATGAACGTGGCCCGGCAGATCGGGGTAGGACTGACGCTACCGATTGCCACCCCCGCGTTCACCGTCAACATGATGTGTGCGTCGGGATTGCAATCGGTGTTGCTCGCGGCGCAAGCCATCCGTGCCGGTGCCGCCAACTGTGTTCTCTGCGGCGGTGTCGAATCGATGTCGCAGGCACCGTATCTGCTTCAACGCGCACGGGCGGGTTATAAGTTCGGTGACGGAACCCTCGTCGACTCCATCCTGCGTGATGGTCTGGTTGATGCGTTCGATCACCGCCACATGGCGCTCACGGCGGAAGCTCTTGCGACGGAGTTCAACATCTCGCGGGACAAGCAAGATGCATTCGCTCTGCAAAGCCAGCAGCGCACCGCAACAGCGATGTCGTCGCAGATCTTCGACGCGGAAATCGTCCCCGTGAAGAAGCTCGTCGCGGATGAACACCCCCGTGGCGACACGACTCTTGAACGACTCGTCGGACTGAAACCCGCCTTCGATCCGGCCGGAACGGTGACCGCCGGGAATGCGTCCGGCATCAACGATGGTGCCGCCGTGCTGGTTCTCGCCGAAGCGCAATGGGCGGCCGAACGTGGTTATCGGCCGATGGCCAGATTTATCGAAGGCACGACAGTGGGATGCGATCCGCAACGGATGGGGCTCGGTCCTGTTCACGCACTGCAGAAACTTTTCACAAAGACCAATGGCCGAGTCGAGGAACAGGATTGGATTGAAATCAACGAAGCGTTTGCCGCGCAGGCCTTGGCGTGTTGCCAGCAAATGAATCTCGATCCCGCGAGAATCAATCCCCACGGCGGCGCGATTGCGCTCGGGCATCCGATCGGCATGTCTGGGGCCCGTCTGGCGGTGCACATCGCGCACCAGCTCGCGGCGGGAAAGACACGCCGGGGGTATGCTGCGTTGTGTGTCGGCGGGGGGATGGGAATCGCCGCACGATTTGATGCGGTGTGAAATGAAAAGACCCAGGGAAAGTCTTCCCTGGGCTTCTCGGGTGATTTGATTTGTTGTTTAGTTCGCGCCGGCGAAGCGGTGGCTTCCTGTGGCAGAGATCACGGACAGCACCTGATCGGTCCGTTCATCGCTGACGACGGCCCGCAGGGCGTCGATCACGGCGCTTGGGACGCTCAGCACGTCATCCATCTCGAGTTCTTCAAACGGATCGGCTTCGCGGCCGTTCTCCGCCGGCAACGGACATTGAATCTGCTGCAGATAGGCCCGGACCGTGCGAATCACTTCCGCACTGAGCGGTCGGGACTGATCGCGTTGACGGCCGCTGAAATCGTCTGCCTGAGCGACGCTTTGCGCGATCGGGAAGGCTCCGGTCAGAACGCGACCCAGCGACTGTACCAGTTCGCTGCCGGGGAACGTCCGGGGCCCCTGGCCATCTTCAATTTCATCGACCGCTTTGCGAATCACGCGGGACGTAATCTCCAGCGATTCCATGTCGAGCATGAGCGCCGCAAGGCGAATGTTGTCGATCTCCTGATCCGACAACCGCAGCTTGCGGCCGACCTTTTCCGAGAGTTCAGCCACCCGACGGGCGCGATATTGCAGCCTGGGATTTACCGCCTGCAGATACGAACTGAGCACTTCCACAACACCCAAGTACGCTTCACGGGCTTCGTTGCTCTTCGCCTGCCGATCATCACTGAGAGTGCCGACGAACACCGCCGTCAGACCGAGGACGGATCCCCAGATGCACAGCGTCAGCAGCACCATCACGGGATCGGCTGAGATCGTGAAGCCCGAAAGATCGGACATCACGACCACCGACACCGCAATGACCGACAGGAACGCGAGCGCCCCGGCCCGATAGCGTCCCAGGAAAAACCCGGCGCACACCACCGGCAGATAGAACAGGTTCAGCACCACCGACTTACTGGCCACCGTCGTGTTCAGCAAGGCGACCAACCCCAGCGTGACCACCACCAGCATCCATTCCACGCGGCGGCGTTCCGTGACATGTTCAACAGTGTCTCTAGCCAACATCGTGAAAGACTTTCATAGAACCCGGAATCGGGAACAGGATGGAATCGATGCAGGGACGTGGACATTCGGCGTCAACCGGTCGTGGCCAGCGGCATGGCCGCCCCATTCGCAGTGGAAGCCGCCAGCAGGGGCATGATCGTGCCGGTCTCGTCGACGGGGTCGAGTTGATGCGACACTTCACGCTGCCGTCCGGGCGGCCATTCGCCTTCGGGATGGGCTTCTTTTTCAGCATAGCTCGCGCGAATGCGCTCGAACTCGCTCTTCACTGCCAGAAAGGTTTCAACAATCGCGGGATCAAAGTGCTTGCCGGCTTCGGCGCGGATAATTTCGACGCACTTTTCATGCGGAATCGGGTCTTTGTAGCAGCGGGCGACGGACAACGCGTCATACACGTCAGCGATCGCGACGATACGCGCTGAGAGGGGAATCGACGTCCCCGACAGACCTTGCGGGTAGCCGCTGCCGTCCCACTTCTCGTGATGCAGCAAGGCAATTTCGCGGGCCGTTTCGAGGAAGTTCGCCTGTCCCAAGCGGCGCTCGATCTGTCCGAGACACTCGGCACCGATCCGCGCGTGCTCCTGCATCCGCTTGCGTTCACTGGGGCTGAGCGGCCCCGGTTTCAACAGAATGGCGTCTTCGACACCGACCTTGCCGATGTCATGTAGCGCAGAACACACACCGATATCGCGGATGAACTGTGAGGAAATCTGATTACGAAAGCGGGGGTCGCGACGCAAGGCTTGCGCCAGCCGCGTGGAGTACGCCGAGATCCGTTCGAGGTGATATCCGGTGTCGGTATCGCGGGATTCAGCGAGCTTCGCGAGGCCGAAGATCACGGCGTCGCGCGTGCGGACCAGTTCGCCATTCAATTGGGATTGCTGATGACGAAAATCGTGTTCGATTTCCGTCTGCTTCTTCCCGTCGCTGAGAGCAAACAGCACGAGCGGGAAGAGTTGCAGCGACGCGATCCAAAAGAACAGGATGCCGATCGTGAGCGCGGGCGAGAGGCTGGCAATTCCCGTAGCACCTACGCCTGAAGAAGCCATCAACTGCTTCGCCATCCACAGCCCGATGGCCAGCGCCAGGCATTGGCAGCCCATCAACAGACCAAGGGACTGCTTTCGCGGGAGTTGGGCAATCCATTCTTGCATGATGGGACCTCAAAAACGGAGTCCGCCTTTCAATTGGAAAGGGAGACTCAATGCAAACCTAGCTTACGATTCCTTTCAGGTTTGCTGCCGTGCGCGCCGGCTGTTGCCGATCGACAACGGAATTCAGGTTGGCAGGTGGAGCCGCGCTGGATTTATGCAACCCACCGGGAAGACCGTTTATGCCGGTCACGGCGCATCAGGAAATCGGTAATTGCCGAGCGATCGCAGAAACTTCCTCCCGCCTGCGATTTGATCACTCTGGACGACCATCTGTTAAGATGTGAGAATGTTGATGCGTCACCGCACCGCGTCCTGATCGTCCTCCCGCCAGTGAACCCGCCTATGACCTTCGCACGGTTACTGCTGCCTGCGCTCGTCCTGACCTCGTCTTTGAACGCGTGGAGTTCCGAATCGACCCCACTCTTCGAGAAGGATGTCCGGCCGATTCTCAAAGCTCACTGCTGGCACTGTCATGGAGAAGAGGACCAGCACGAGGGCAAGCTCGACACCCGGCTCGCGCGGTTTATTCTGACCGGCGGTGAATCCGGCCCTGCGGTCATCCCGGGTGACGCCGCCAAAAGTCCGTTGATTCAACGCATCTCCTCAGGCGAAATGCCGCCGGGCAAGAAAAAGGTCTCTTCACAAGAACTGGAAGTCTTGACCCGTTGGGTCACCGCCGGCGCGAAAACTGCGCGGCCGGAACCGGAAACGCTCGCCGAGGGGGACACTTTCACGAATGAAGAACGTGCCCACTGGTCGTTCCAACCGGTGCAGCGGCCGCCGTTGCCTGCCGTCAAAGCTGCGGACCGGATTCGGACGCCGATCGATTCGTTCCTGCTCGCGAAACTCGAGTCCCAGCAACTCGGCTACGGGCCCGAAGCCGATCGTGTCACCTTCATCCGGCGGTTGACGTTCGATCTGACCGGATTGCCTCCGCTGCCGGCGGCCGTCGATCGGTTTCTCCAAGATGAACGTCCTGATGCGTATGAGCGACTGGTCGATGACGTGCTCTCGTCTCCCGCGTACGGCGAGCGCTGGGGACGGCACTGGCTCGATGTCGCCGGGTACGCGGACAGCGACGGTTACAGTCAGCGTGATCTCGAACGCAAATGGGCCTACCGCTATCGTGATTATGTCGTGCGTGCATTCAACGCCGACAAGCCGTGGAATGAATTCCTTGTGGAACAACTCGCCGGCGATGAATTGCTGACGCCGCCGTATGCGAATCTCACTCCCGAGCAGGCCGACTACCTGATCGCTACCGGGTTTCTGCGGATGGGGCCCGACGGTTCAGGATCGGGTGATGTTGACGTTCCAGTCGCGCGTCAGGAGGTTCTCGCCGAGACGATTAAGATCATGTCGACCTCGGTTCTCGGACTGACCGTCGGCTGCGCGCAGTGTCATGCCCACCGGTATGATCCGATTTCCCACGCCGATTATTACCGCATTCGCGCCTTGATCGAACCGGCGTATGACACCACACGGTGGCGCGATCCGAATGCCCGGCTGATCTCCTTATGGTCCGACGCCACGCGGGCGGAAGCCAAGGCCGTTCAGACCGAGTATGAACAGGTCACGAAAGACCGCACCGCCGCGCTCGATGTAATCGTGCAGGAAACGTTCGATCGCGAACTGGCCAAGCTCCCGGCGGAAACCCAGCCGCTCGCCAAAGCCGCCCGCGAAACCCCGGCGAAAGACCGTACCGATGAGCAGAAACAGCTGATCAAGGAATACCCGTTCCTGAACGTTGATCGGGGTTCCGTATACCTCTACTTGCCAGACCGGCTCACGAAGTTCAACAAGGAGTGGGATGAGAAGCAGGCCGCCGTGCAGAAGAAGAAACCGGCGGACGACTACGTGCAATGCCTCACGGAAATCCCCGACAAGGTCCCGCCTACAAAGTTGTTTGCCCGGGGCGACTTCAACCAGCCGCGGCAGGATATCGGCCCGGGCGAACTCGCCGTGTTGAATCACGCCGCACTCTCCATCCCGGCGGATAACCCCGCGCTGCCAACAACCGGACGCCGACTAGCGTATGCCCGGCATCTGACGAGTGGACAGCATCCGCTCACCGCACGCGTGATTGTGAACCGCGTGTGGATGCACCACTTCGGCCGCGGTCTCGTGTCGACGGTGGGCGACTTCGGCACCCTCGGCGAGAAACCGTCGCATCCCGAACTGCTCGACTGGCTCGCAGCGGACTTCATGGAACACGGATGGCAGGTCAAGCGTTTGCACCGGCAACTCGTGTTGTCGACGGCGTATCGCCAGGCCTCCGCGCGACGGCCGGAACTGGACGCCGTCGATCCTGAGAATCGCTTGCTGGGCCGCATGTCGGTGCGACGGCTGGATGCGGAATCCTTGCGAGATTCGTTGCTCGCGCTCACCGGACAGCTCTCGGACAAGATGTTTGGTCCGCCGGTTGCCGTCACGCCGGATGAAGTCGGTCAGATCGTTGTCGGTGTCGACACACGCGATTCCGCCGGGCGTCCGACCAGCAAGAAAGTCGGTCTCGGTGAAGATGTCTACCG
>DASRYX010000799.1:0-7136 GCA_035686985.1 Planctomycetaceae bacterium
TTCCACCCCATCCGCTGGCAGAGCGAGGAACAAGTCCGGCTGGAAGAAGCCGCCGAATGGGCCCGGCACTTCCAGTTGATGGAAGTTGACCACGACATCCTGCTCGCCAAACTGTTCGGTTGCGAACTCAGCCAGATCAAAACGTGGTGCCGTCCCGGCCGCTTCGTCTCCGGCCCGGAACTGGTCGACGCGGGGTTAGCGAAGTTGGTCGATCTGTTTTCCGGGGATGTGTGGAAGCAGCGGGGTACTGTCAGTTGATAGTGGATAGTTGTCAGTTGGAAAAACGGGACATCGCCTTTCCAACTAACCACTGACAACTAACAAACCTCATCTCGCGAGCCAGCCGCCATCCACATCCACCATGCTGCCGTGCAGATAGTTGGCGGCGTCGGAGGCGAGGAACACCACCGTTCCGGCGAGTTCTTCCGGTTGCCCCCAACGGCCGCAGGGGATGCGATCCAGAATCTGTGGACCGCGCACGGGGTCGTCCTGCAACGTGTCTGACAATGTCGTTTCGAAATAACCGGGGCAGATGCCGTTCACGTTGATGCCCTGGCTGCTCCACGCATTGGCCAGCGATTTCGTCAGCCCGGCGAGCGCATGTTTCGCTGCGGCGTATGCCGGAATGTTCAACCCGCCCTGATACGTCATCACCGAACCGATGTTGATGATCTTGCCGCGGCCGCGCGCGAGCATCCCCGGTGCCACCTGCTGGCAGAGATCAAACGCCGCGGTGAGATGCACTTCCAGCAGGGCGTTCCAGTCAGTGAGCGGATAGACCTCGGGGCGATGCCGGTGGGTGATGCCCGCGTTGTTGACGAGGATATCGACTCGACCGGTGGTAGCGGTGATACGGTCGACAAGACCTTTCCGATCATCCGTGGAACCGAGATCGGCGGTGAAGGACCAGAATTTTCGCCCGGCGGCTTCGACCAACTCGTGCACTTCTTCGACATCGTTTTTTCGTGAGACTGTGACGATATCCGCCCCGGCTTCCGCGAGGCCGACCGCCATCGCCTGACCCAGCCCGCGCGTCGCCCCCGTCACCAACGCGATCCGCCCATCCAGCCGAAACAAATCGAGAATCATCGGTTTATCCGTACCAGTACTCGTTTTCCGCGAGCCGCAACCGATCGGCAGAATACGCAGAACCGGCAGTTGGGGACAGTCCCCGGAAATCCGCGTGGCACTTTCCGTCCCACTCCAGTGATCCCCCGCGAGAGAATGCCGATGCATCTTGTAGGTCAGGCTGTGCCTGACTTCTTTTGCCGCCTTGGTGTTGCGGGATACTAAAGAAGTCAGGCACAGCCTGACCTACGAAATTGTCGGCATCCCCACGAGTTTGACGAGTCAGTAGAGAAGTCAGGCTTCCACCTGACGGACACAAGAGGCGGGAGGCCTCTTCCTGATTTCCGGCCATTGTTAAGGAGAACTTTTCCGCCGGCTTCTGTGCGCAGTCCCTCCAGATTGGTAAACTGTCATGGTGGGTTGGTGGGAACGATTCTGGGGTAAAGGGTTGGGGATGACCCCGGTGGTCGGACAGGAACCGCGCGAGTTCGTCTCGCGGCGTAACTTTCTGCGCGTCGGTAGCGCGGGCGTTGTCGGCCTGACGCTCGCTGAGCATCTCGCGCTCGCGCAGGCGAGTTCGGCTCAGCATCGGCACGCCATCGTCATTATGATGACCGGCGGCCCGAGCCAACTGGACACGTTTGATCCCAAGCCGGACGCGCCGTCGGCCATTCGCGGTCCGATGCGGTCCATCTCCACCGCCATTCCCGGGGTCCAGCTCACCGAATCACTTCCGTTGCTCGCGCAGCGGCTCGATCGTTGCGTGCTGTTGCGCTCCTTGCATCATGACGCCGCGCCGATTCATGAAACGGGTCAGCAACTGCTGCAGACCGGGCGACTCGCCGGACGGAATGTGCACTATCCGAACTTTGGGGCGGTCGTCGCGCAGCATTGGGGGTGGAACTCGCCCAAGGCGAATGTGATTCTGCCGCGCGGGGTTCAACACACCGGGATTCACGCCGGAAGCGGTCAAACCGCCGGGTGTCTGGGGCCGCACTGGGAACCGACAAATCTCACCGCCGCGCCGACGGAAGAACACGAAAACGTCCGTCGCATGTACGGCGATTCCAACTTTGGCCGATTGCTGCTGCAGGCACGTCAACAGGTGGAACATGGCGCGCGGTGTGTGACGGTCAATCTGTTCGATTCGCTGAAAGATCAGCGCACGTGGGATTGTCACGGCGACGCGGGTTGCGGCCCGAGCACGTTGTGTGATTACCGCGACACGCTCGTGCCGCAGTTTGACCGGGCGTTTTCGGGATTGATCGACGATCTGCAAACCCGCGGTTTGCTCGACAGCACGCTCGTGATCGCCACCGGGGAGATGGGCCGCTCGCCGCGCGTGAACGAACACGGCGGGCGCGATCACTGGGTGGGCTGCTGGTCGGGCATCGTCGCCGGCGGCAGCATCCACGGCGGCACGGTGCTCGGGGCGAGTGACTCGACCGCGTCCGAACCGGTCGACATGCCGATCACACCGGATCAGATCGCCGCGACATTGCTTGCGTGGTTCGGCGTTGATGGTCGCACGCACGTGTTGCCGGGGCAGGGCACCGCACCGTATCTGACGGCGTCACCGCTCTACCAACTCTGGGGCAGCACCGCGGTGTAGCTGTAGGGTGGGCTTTGCCCACCATGTTCATCGATGCGGATTGGTGGGCACAGCCCACCCTACGTCATCTGCGGTGTAATTCATCCGCGTCGGCGGAAGAACACCTGCCGTGTGGCTTCGAGCGCTTCGCCGAGCGCTTCGACTTCTTCCAACGTATTGTAGACCGCGAAGCTTGCACGGGTTGTGGCATCAATGCCGTAACACCGATGCAATGGCTTCGCGCAGTGATGGCTCGCCCGCACCGCGATTCCGTGACGCCCCAGACTCGTGCCGAGATCGTGCGCCGGAATGCCTTCCACGGTGAAGCTGACGATCGAACCTTTCTGATCCACACCCGGACCATAAATCTTCACGCCCGGGATGTTTTCTAACCGCGCGTGGCAGGCTTCGAGCAGCAATTGTTCCTGGTGGTGGATGACGTCCCAGCCCCACGCCTGCACGCGATCAATCGCCGTGCCCAAGGCGATGGCTTCCGCGATCGGCAGCGTCCCCGCTTCGAATTTGAACGGCGGGCGTTTGTAGGTGGAATAATCGTCGAAGACTTCGTCGATCATGTTGCCGCCGCCGAGGAATGGCCCCATCGCTTCCAGCAGTTCGAGCTTGCCATACAGCACGCCGACGCCCGTCGGGCCGTAAAGTTTGTGCCCGGAAAACACGACAAAATCGGCGTCCCATGCCTGCACATCAATCGGGCCGTGCGGCGCGAACTGGGCGGCATCGACGAGAACTTTCGCGCCGACCGCATGTGCCCGACGTACGATCTCCGCCACCGGCGGGATGGTCCCCAGCACGTTCGACATCGCCGTCACCGCGACCATTTTCGTCCGCGGCGTCAGCAGCTGGTCAAACTTCGTGAGGTCAATCAACCCGTCAGGCGTCAGCGGACACCACACCACTTTCGCGCCGCGCTCGGCCGCGATCATCTGCCACGGCACGATGTTGGCGTGGTGTTCAAGGTGATTGAGCAGAATCTCGTCGCCCGGTTGCAGGAACTGTCGTCCCCAGGCGTGCGCGACGAGATTGATCCCCATCGTCGTGCCCGCGGTGAAAATGATCTCGCTCACATCGTCGAGGAGATCGAGTTCATCCAGCGGCCGTGTGTTCAGAAACGCCGCGACTTTCTTGCGGGACGCTTCCAACTCCGCCGTGACACGCTCATGCAGCGGATGCACACCGCGGTGCACGTTGGCATTGAACTGCTCGTAGCACTCGGTAATTTTGTCGATGACCGCCTGCGGCTTCTGCGCGGTGGCACCCGTGTCGAGATAGATCAAGGGCCGGCCGTCGTCGCCGATGCGATCAAGAATCGGAAACTCGCGGCGGACACCCGCGGCGGTGAGAGCGGCAGGAGAAATCATGGCCGACATGGCAATAGCAATTCTTCAAACGCAACTGTTCAAGAGGCGGGCGGCGACGGTGGCGTGAGGCTGTACAACATCGTCTTCAACACTTTGAAACCCAACAGCCCGCACTTTTGACGACTCGGCGTCAATTTGTGGCCGATGATGTCGAGCATTTCCTTTGCGGCCATCTGGCGTAGCTCATCGACCGGCTTGCCTTCCACGTGCTGACACAGCATCGATGCAGCCGCTTGGCTGATCGCACAGCCCTTGCCGTCGAAAAACGCTTCCTGCACTTTGCCGTCGGCGATTTTCAATTCCAAAGTCAGCTGATCGCCGCAGATCGGATTCCGTTCGGAGTGCGCGCACGACGCCCCTTCCAAGTGGCCCTTGTGATAGGGGCACTCAAAATGGTCGAGAATGTGATCGTCGTAAAAGTCTTCGAGCGAATCGGCCACTCAACTTCCCCCAGGTCCTCGGACTTCGCAGCGGCGTCGTCGTCGGACCCGTGATTTCCCGCGGACAAAGCATTGTAGTCACCTACGTGACTCAACTCCAATCCCCGACCGAATTGCATTTCCCGAACCGACTTCCGAAAATCGGCTTCGGGTTCAGGGAATTTCACCTCATGGGAGATGCCAGATGGTGGTGCGCACAATCGTCGCCGTTCTGCTCGCGGCGACGTTGGTTCAATCGGCGACCGCGGCGGATGTCGCCACGCTCATTCAGGACGGAGTGGAAGTCAGGAAAGTCGTCGGCGATTGCAAGTTCACCGAAGGCCCGGCGTACAGCCCGAAGGGCTTTCTGGTCTTCAGCGACATCCCCAACAGCCGGATCGTCCGCGTCGACGAAGACGGTTCCGCGAGCGATTTTCTCAAACCGTCGGGCAATTCCAACGGGTTGATGTACGACGCCGCGGGACATCTTTATGTCTGTCAGGGGGGAGCCCGGCGGGTTGTGCGCATCAGCGCGGTCGACGGAAAGCTGGAAACTCTGTGCGAACAGTACGAAGGCAAAAAACTCAACAGCCCGAATGACCTCGCGCTGGACTATACTGGCGGGCTGTACTTCACCGATCCGCGTTACGGCAGCAACGACGGCGTGGAGCAGGCGGTGATGGGCGTGTATTACATCGACCCGCAAGGCAAAACCACGCGGGTGATTGATTCCCTGCAACGCCCCAACGGCGTGCTGGTCTCCGCGAACGGCCAGCAACTGATTGTCGCCGAGCCGAACAAGCGCGAAGTGTGGATGTACCCGATCAGCGGACCGGGCAAGGTCGGCGAGGGCAAAATCATCTACACCGGGGACGAAAAGCTCGACGGCGGTGGCCCGGATGGCATGGCGCTCGATGCGGACGGTCGCATTTACTGCACTTACAAGAGCGTCGTCGTCCTCAATCCGACCGGTGAGCTCATCGGCCGCATTCCGGTGCCGGAACAACCCGCGAACTGCAAGTTCGGCGGAGCCGATGGCAAAACACTGTTCATTACGGCACGAACGAGTGTTTACTCGCTGGCAATGACCGTCGCCGGCGCGGCGTACGCGGCGAATGGTCCGCGACCCGCGGCACAAGTCACCCGCAAGTCACGCGAGATCCCGGTGCGTCTTGTCGCCCAGGAAAAAGCCGCCGCGGAAGAGAAGAAGATCGGCGACATCAAACTGAAGATCCCGGCCGACTGGAAAGAACAACCTCCTGCGAACCGGTTACGGCTCGCGCAGTTCGCGATTCCCGCCGCCGAGGGGGACAAAGATCCCGGTGAGTTGGTCGTCTCATTCTTCCAAGGCGATGGCGGCGGCGTTGATCCGAATCTGAAACGCTGGAATGACCAGTTCACCGGCGAAGATAAGAAGATCAAGCTCACCGAAGGGGAGTGTCCGCAGGGCAAGTATTACTTCAGCGATGTCAGCGGCACCTATCTGAAGCCGATCGGCCCGCCGATCGCGGGCAAGAAAGAACCGACCCCGGGTTACCGTTCGATTGGCATCATCCTGCAGGTGAAGGAGCAGGGCAATTACTTCCTGCGACTGACCGGTCCCGATAAGACCATCACCGCCGCGACGGAGAAATTCCGTCAAACCTTCGGCGGCGATTCCGCGAAGGAAAAGGCGTACGAGCTGCAGTAGTCCGCTGTTGTTCTCTGAACACACAAGAAGCCCAGGGAACGCTTTCCCTGGGCTGTTTTGTTGGACGTGACTCTAACGATTCTGACGATTTTTTCTGATGTACCGGCCTTACGGCGGTCGATCTCAGAAGCAGCGATCACGCGCTCGGACGGGCATCGGCAGGGAGTCGGTGTCACAACGTCCTGGAGCAGAGCAGTTTACGCACCAGTGGTGCTGAGGAGCGTGGAATGAAGGCGACGTTGTGGGCCCTGCTGGTGGGCGGATTCGTGATGTTCGCCGGGTCTTCGGCACAAGCCGCCGGAGAAGGCCAGCCGACGGACTGGAACCGCTTCTACAGTTACCCGTACGTGTACTACCCGCACAACTTCCAAGCTCCGCAGCAGTACAACAACCTGTATCACCGCTACCCGGTGGAACGGCAAATCCCGGTCTACAACAAGGACTGGTACAACTTCTACCCGACGAAGAAGCCGTGGCACAAAGGCCACCACTTCATCCTCGACACGTTCTAAGAGGGCTGAGGGTTAAGAGCTAAGGGCTGAGAAACGGAGGAATCCGTGCTCGCCGCCAGCGATTTCGATGTGCGCAGGGGATTGATGACGCTCGCAGGTGCAGGCCTGCGAGCGTCGTTGTATTTTGGAGAAGTGGTCAGTGGTCAGTGGCTAGTTGTCAGTCGAAGCAGCAAAAGTTCGTCCTGTCCGACTAACCACTAGCAACTGGCCACTCTCTATGCGCACCATCTGTCTCACCGTTTCCTACGAAGGCACCGGCTATTGCGGCTGGCAGTGGCAGGAGAACGGTGTCTCGCTGCAGGAGACGCTGGAAGCCGCACTGACGAAGTTCACCGGCGAAGCCATCCGCGTGACAGCGGCGGGACGCACCGATGCCGGGGTGCATGCGATCGGGCAACTCGTCAGCTTTCATACGGCGACGAACATCCCCGCACAAGGGTTTCAACTCGGTCTGCGCGGCGTGCTGCCGGATGACTT
>DASRYX010000800.1:0-7336 GCA_035686985.1 Planctomycetaceae bacterium
AAAGGCTCCGCTGACCCGATCCAGTACTCCGCGCGGCTGACTCCCACGAATGCGGCCAAGGGCGACATGGTCACATTGTCAATCACCGCTAAACTGCGGTCCGGTTGGCATACGTACTCACTGACCCAGAAAGACATCGGCGGCGAACCCACGGAGATTGATGTCGCGTCGGTGCAGAATCTCGAAGCGATCGACGCGGAATTCACGCCCTCTCAGCCGCCGAAAAAAGAAACCGGCGACATGGGCAACGTGCTGGAAACCTATCACGATGAAGTGACGTGGACCCGCACCTACCGCGTGACCGGCGAAAAGCCCGGCGACTACGGCGTTTCCGCGGAGATCAGTTACCAGCTGTGCGACGCCCGCCAATGCCTGCCGGTGAACGTCGTCCCGCTTGTCCTCGGACAGATCGCAGAAGAAGCCCCGTCACCCTTCGCACAGGTGGCGGGTGAGGAAGCACCGTCACCGTTCGCCGCGGCTCCGCCGGACGAGAACGGGCCCCCTAAGCCCGCCAACGATCCGGTCATTGCGGACGCCAAGCCGGCGGCGAAGCCGAACGATGTCGCGTTGATGCCGTTCAATCTGTTCATTCTCACCTGCATTGCCGGGGGCTTCGCGGCGTTGTTGACACCGTGTTCCTATCCGATGGTGCCCATCACCGTCAGTTTCTTCCTTAAGCAATCGGAGAAGGAACACAAGCGCCCCACGTTGCTGGCCATCGTGTACTGTGGGACGATCATCCTGGCGTTCACCGTCATCGGTGTTGTGCTGTCGTTCTTCTTCGGAGCCACCTTTGCCAATGACCTCGCGAATAATGCCCCGCTAAATTGGTTCTTCGGCGCCATCCTGGTGGCATTTGCGTTGAACATGCTGGGGGCATTCGAGATCCGGGTGCCGAGCAGTTTGCTCAACTGGACCTCGTCCCGCGGTGGCAGCGGTGGTTATGTCGGGGCGATCTTCATGGCGCTGACGTTCACACTGACGTCGTTCACCTGCACTTTTGCCATTCTCGGGGGGCTGATCACGCAGGCGTCTGACGGGCATCTCCTGCGGCCCACGCTAGGAATGCTCGCGTTCGGGACCGCGTTCGCTTCGCCGTTCTTCATCCTGGCACTGTTGCCGCAGATGCTGAAGAAGATGCCGAAAAGCGGCGGGTGGATGAACACGGTGAAAGTGGTCCTCGGGCTGATCGAAATGGGAGCGGCGGTGAAGTTTTTCAGCATCGCTGACAATCCCAATCCGATTCTGTTCGACTATGTCACCGTGATGATCATCTGGACGGTCCTCGCGCTCGCGATCGGGCTCTATATGCTGGGCTTCTTCCGGTTCGAGCACGATTCGCCGGAGGGGCCGATCCCGCTGGGCAGTGCGCTGACCTCGATGGCGGCGCTCGTGCTGGCGGGCATGCTGGGATATCTCACGGTTTATCCCGAACGGGCCACCGGTGTGCTGATGGAGAACATCGTCAGCTTCGCCCCGCCGATGTTCAACATCCAAGCGGCCGCACCGATGATGGCCAATGGTCCGGCGCGCGCGGCGGATAATCAGCCGGCGGTGGAGCATCATGGGCTGCGGTTCGTGATGGATTATCACCATGCTTTTGAAGTGGCCCGCCGCGAACGCCGCCCGGTGATGCTCGATTTCACCGGCGTGAATTGCGTGAACTGCCGGAAGATGGAGCGAGTGATGGGGCGGCCGGAGAATCACGAACGGCTGCAGAAGTTCATCACCGCCGCGCTCTTCGTCGACATCATCCCGAAGATTCAGGACGCCGACGTCGCCCGGCAGATGCTGCTCGACAATCGCGCGCTGCAGGACAAGCTGCTCAGCGACTCCTCAATGCCGAACTACGCGATCGTGGCACCGGATGGAGAAACCGTCCTCGCCACGCACATCGGCTACAACGAAGGCGACGAGTTCACCAAGTTCCTCGATGCAGGCTGGCAGAACTGGCAGACGCGAACACAAACAGCGTCGCGGTGATGGAGACAGCAGTGGGAATTCACTATCCCCACTGCCAACTGCCAACTGCCAACTGCCAACTGCCAACTGCCAACTGCCCATTGCCTACTGCCCCTTTCTCTGAAACGGATAGAACCACACGCCGTAAGGCAGGAATCGCACGGGTTGTGGTTTGGCGAAGCGGTGCGGGCGGCCGATGATCCACGCGTGGCGGTTCACCAGTAAGTCCGCGGGAACGCAGCTGGCCGCGACATCCTGCGGGGTGCAGGGGCGGGAATCAAGAATGTCGATCGTCCCCACCAGCAGTCCGGCTGGTAACGCGGTGACATTCAGGGCGTGAGCTTCGGCGGCAATCGCGGCCGCCTCCAGAGATGACGGGCGTTTCGAGGTGTAGAGATAGATCGTGCCGCGAACTTGTGTTGGTTGCGATCTGACCTCGATCGTCTTGATACCCCGCAAAATCAGCTCGGCCCACGGCTGTTGAACGCCGAGCGCGATGCGGGAACGGTCAATCGGGGGATCGACGGTCATGATGGGAATAGTGATACCCGATCTCCCGGTCGACGGCGACTGATCGGCGAGCGGCGCGACGTCACCCCGCCGAGTGTGATTGGAACTCGTTGGCCTGACGGCTCAACGCTCGCCCATGAAAAAGAGGAATTCTTGCGGACGCTGCGGGCTGGCAAGCCGTTTACTCCGCGTCGCTCTGGATCGACATGCGGACGCGTTCCATGCCCGCTTCATGGCCGGTATCGAGGACCATCACCGCGGTGCCGTGCGAGGCCTCGCCGCTGCCCACGACGAGGAGTTTGTTCGGCCCGTCCGGAGCGCGACGGAGTTCCTGCAGGCGCAGCAGAAGATCATCGGGGCCACCCACGGGGAGTCCATCCACCTGAATGGCGTCATTCCGGTCGATGTTCACCACCACGTAATCCGCGCTCTCTTCAAAATCCTGCAGCGTCTGCAACCCGGCTCCGGAACCTTTCTGGGCATCAGGCGTCGGCAACGGAATCGAGGATCCCAGCGACTGCATCGAGGTCACAAGAAAAAAGATCAGCAGGAAAAACACGATGTCGACCATCGCGGTCATGTCGATCAGTTCTTCCTGATCGATGTGCTGCCCGGGCCGGGAAAGCGGCGTGTGATCGGCCTCTTCCACCACCGGTACAGGTGCCGGGGCTTTGGATTCGCGGCGTTCCGACCGACTCATTTGCCGATCTCCTGCTCGATCACTGCCAGCTTGAGTTCGATGCCCTGCACGCCCGAGGCGGCCGTCGCGATGCGGTTCACGTCGCGCAGCTTGACGTTCTTTTCGGCTTTAATCAGGACGGTGAGTTTCTGCGCCTGAACCCCGGCTTCTACCGCCGCCTGCACGGCTTTAATCTGATCTTCGGGCACCGCGATCGGTTCGCCGTCTTCACCATCGCCCAGATAGAGGAACGTCCCGCCGCCGTTCGGATCGTGGGTGAGCGAAAGAATCACGGCGGTGTCGAGGTCCGCCGCAACGACGTGCCGCGCGGTGGGCAGGTCCATCTCCGCGAGCGCTGCCCCGACGGTGGTCACGAGAAAAAAGATGTTCATCATGAAGACGAGGTCGATCATCGCGGTGATGTCGAACTTCGCTTCATCGAGCATCGACTTCCGCTTGATCAGCGGGCCGTCGTCATCGTCAATCGCAGACGCGTGGGACATATCGACCGTGGATCACTGGGCTATTTGCGGAAGTGGTCCAGCACCCGGGCGACGCTGGAGTCGAGCGAATCCTGCAAGGCCCGCACGCGAATATTCAGGAACGACAGGATGTAACCGAGCGGAATGGCGGTCGCGAGCCCCATCGCCGTACAGATCAGCGCGATACTGATTTCTTCCGCGATCTGCGACGGTTGCACCTTCTCGCCGGTCCCGATGCGGGCAAACGCCCCCATCATGCCCAGCACCGTGCCGAACAATCCGAGCAGCGGGCCGTTCTTGATGACCGTGACGATCCAGCTGATCCGGAACTCCAAGTCGGCGAGAATCGTCCGCTGCAGAGCGGAAGAGACGAGTTGCCGCAGTTGCGAAAACGGCAGGTTGCGGTTGGCGAGCATCAGCAGACACAACCGGGGCAACCCGCGGTAATCGTAGTCGCACTGCTTCACGGCGGCGTCGTAATTACCGGACCGCAAGTGTCCCAGTAACGAATTAACGAATTCATTTTCGACATCCAGCGACCGGAATCGCAGCTGTCCGATCCGTCGCCAGATCAGAATCACGCAGTACATACCCCACAGAAAGTTGAGGACGAGGAAGGCGTAGGACGCATCTTCCAGCCAGTTGACGAATTCATGAGCGTTCATAAATGAACCTGAGATTTCGCGGCGAACAAAGCGAAGGGCGTGACGTCGACAATACCGCATCCGCGACCGGCGTGCCATTGCGGCCTTGCAAGACCGCGGGGGTGGCGGGGGCGCTCCGCAGGAAGCCCCCGAAAGGAAACGCCGCCCTCGGGGGCTTCCGCTGGCGCGGTGCGCCCCCGCCACCCGTTGGTCAGCGATTGTAGAAACGTGAGATGCGATCAAACGTCAACAAACTGGCAGAGTGGCAAGAAGAACGGCGACCGCCTTGCCCGCCGCGACAGCGAAGCACAAAATGGGGCCACTTCTGTTGTGGAATCGTTCATCGCCTTTGCAGGATCTGCTCGCATGCTGCCAGCCCCGGTTTCGCCGTCGCGTCGAATTCTGATGGGACCCGGGCCAAGCGATGTGCCGCATCGGGTGCTCGCCGCGCTCGCCGCCCCGACGGTCGGGCATCTCGATCCGTACTTCCTGCAGATCATGGACGAACTGCAGGCGATGCTCCGGCAGGTCTTCTGCACGCAGAACAAGTTGACGCTCGCCGTCAGCGGCACTGGCAGCGCGGGGATGGAGACGACGGTCGTCAATCTCATCGAACCCGGCGACCGGATGGTGGTCTGCGTCAACGGAGTGTTCGGCGGACGCATGGCCGATGTGGCACGCCGGGCCGGAGCACAGGTGACCATTCTCGAACGCCCCTACGGTGAGATCTTCGATCCCGCGGAGATTGAAGCCGCGTTGAAACAGCACAAGCCGAAGGTGCTGGGGATCGTCAACGCGGAAACTTCGACTGGGGCGCATCAACCTGTGCAGGAGATGGCGAAGCTCTGCCACGCGCACGGGGCGCTGATTCTCGTGGACTGTGTCACCTCGCTCGGCGGGGTTCCGGTGGAGGTCGATGCCTGGGAGTTGGACGCGGTCTACAGCGGCACGCAGAAATGCCTGAGCTGTCCGCCGGGACTCGCACCGGTCACCTTCAGCGACCGGGCCGTCGCCGCGATTGACGCCCGCAAGACGAAGGTGCAGAGCTGGTACCTCGACATGCAGATGGTCAAGGACTACTGGGGCAGCAGCCGGGCCTATCACCACACGGCTCCCATCAACATGAATTACGCCCTGCACGAAGCCCTGCGGCTGGTGCTCGAAGAAGGCTTGCCGGCCCGGTTCGCGCGGCATCAGAAAAATCATGTCGCTCTCCGGGAAGGTCTGGCGGCGATGGGTATTTCCTATGCCGTTCCGGAAACACATCGCCTGCCGATGCTCAACGCCGTGAAGATCCCCGCCGGGGTCGATGACGTCGCCGTGCGAAAGCAATTGCTCAACGAATTCGGCATCGAGATCGGCGGCGGCCTCGGCCCGTGGAAAGGGCAAGTCTGGCGCGTCGGTCTGATGGGAACGGCGTCGTCGGCGTCGAACGTGCTGCTGTTCCTCGCGGCTTTGGAAAAGTCGCTGCTCGATCAGGGAGCGAAGGTTCCCGCCGGTGCCGGTGTCGCCGCTGCGAATGCGGCGTTGCGCTCCGCTTGATCCATCGTGAACAACTCTCTTTAGAATCGGACAACGCATGCTGCGCAGAATCGGCTTGGCTGTTGGACTCTGTCTTGGTCTGGTGATGGGCTTCACGACTTCGGCGTCTGCCGCAGAGAAACTGCTGGCGCTGATTGTCGATGGCCAGAACAATCACGGCATCTGGCCGAAGACGACGCAGATGATGAAGAAGTACCTGGAAGAGACCGGGCTGTTCACAGTCGACGTGGCGACCACGGCACCGAAGGGCACGGATGCGAACTTCGCCCCGGAGTTCTCGAAGTACGCTGTCGTGATCTCGAACTACAACGGCGCCGCGTGGCCGGCGGAAACGCAAAAGAAATTTGCGGACTACGTGAAGAACGGCGGCGGCTTCGTCGTCGTGCACGCGGCGGATAACGCGTTCCCCGAGTGGACCGAATACAACGAGATGATCGGTCTCGGCGGGTGGGGCGGCCGCAATGAGAAAAGCGGGCCGTACGTGTACATCACTGAAGACGGAATGATCATCCGCGATGAAGCCGCCGGGGCTGGTGGACATCATGGCGCGCAGCATGAATTCACCGTCAGAACGCGTGACAACTTCCACCCCATCACCCGGGGGCTGCCGCGGGAATGGCTGCATGTGAAGGATGAGCTCTACGACAAACTCCGCGGTCCCGGTGCGAACATGCAGATTCTCGCGACCGCCTTTGCTGATCCCAAGCACGGCGGCACCGGACGGCATGAGCCGATGCTGATGGCGGTCAAATTTGGCAAGGGCCGCGTCTTCCACACGGCGCTCGGCCATGGGGATTACTCGCAGGAATGTGTGGGTTTCATCACCACGTTGCAGCGCGGTGCCGAATGGGCGGCAACGGGCAAGGTCACGCAGGATGTGCCGAAGGATTTCCCGACGGCGGACGCGCTCAGCCAGCGCAAGTTCACCGAGTAACGGGCGAGCGGCGCGGCGTCAGAACTGAAAGTAGATGAACGCGCCGCCCGATTTCGAGGCCAGAATGATCGCGATCGCAGTCGCGCTGTAGGCGAGCGGTCGCAGCAATTGCCAGCGCATCGTGGCCGAGAACTGCTGCTTCGTCAGCCGTTGGCCGATGAGATGGGCCGCCAGCAATGCGATGAGGGCCAGCGCAATCGGCCGCAACGACTCGAGATCGCGGGGCAGCATCGGCATCACGCATTGACCGATCTGTCCCAACACGGCGTAAGCGGTCATGAAATCCGGTGCACGAAAGAAGATCCACCCGAGGCAGACGGCGTGAAACGTCGCCACAGTCGCGAGTACTCGATACGCTCGGCCGGCGAAGAGCGGTTCATTGACCGAAATACCGGCGAGATTGTGCACCAGACGGTTCACCGCGAGCAACACGCCGTGCAGCAGTCCCCAGACGATGAAGGTCAAACTCGCCCCGTGCCACAAGCCGCCGAGGGTCATCGTCAGGATCAGGTTGCGGTACGTGCTCCATTCACCACCACGGCTGCCGCCCAGCGGGATGTAGAGATAGTCGCGCAGCCACAGG
>DASRYX010000801.1:0-5411 GCA_035686985.1 Planctomycetaceae bacterium
GTCCTCGGTGAGCAGCACGATGTGATAGTTGTTTTCGCCATACCACCCGGCGGCCCGCAGGCGGAGATACTCGCGCATGTTCTCCGGCGACTCGCGCTCGTCCGGGTCGGGGAAGCCGGGGATGTATAACTCGCGGATGAAACGGTCGAACCGGGCGGCATCGGCGGGAGCATCGGTCAGATCAAAGAATTCCGTCGCCATGAGGTGTCCTTCTCGTGACAGCGTCGCGAGAACGGCCCCAAGCGTCAAGGAGGCAGTGACACACCGTCGTGAGCAGGCGGTCTCTTTCCCACTGACCATTAGCCACTGACCACTGACAACTCCCCCCGCGGTGCCTACAATGGGTCCGTCGGTCCCGTCCCACGAGAATCGGTTGCTGCCTTGAGCGCTCCTGCCAGTCCTTCCCGATCCGCGACGCCTTCGGTCATCATGCGGGCTTTGCCGGCCGACGAAACACTCGTCGCGTGGGTGCATTGCGACGTCGATACCGAACGCCGGTTCCGCAGCACCTACACCGTGCTCACGAACCAGCGACTGTTCAACGTCAATGCGGCCGGGGAAACGACCCAATCGTGGCCACTGTCGCGCGTGGCGAAGATCAAAACGCGCGATCGCAGCGGGTTGGGGACGCTCGAAGCGCTGGGAGAGAACTCGCGCCTCGCGGTCTGGTATTACACCATCGCGCAGGGCCCGTCGGTCCTTGTGCTGATTGATCGATTCGAAGAGTTGCGGGCGACCGCGGTCCCGTCGCCAGCCGCATCGCTGGACGAAGCCGAGCCGCCTGAGGCAGAAACGAGCGAGCCGCCGCCCAATACCTACGCGTTGTTTCGACTGACCCGCTTTGCGCGACCGCACTGGCACTGGGTGATTCTCGCGTTTGTGCTGACACTCACAGCGAGTGTGTCGAGCATCGTGCCAGCGTATCTGTCGCAGTCGCTCGTCGATGATGTGCTCAAGCCGCTCGATGTGCTGGCGTCGGTCGCGCGTGGCGAAGCGTTGGATGCCGCCGTTGCGGAGCAGGCCGGGGCGGTATCCCAAACGCAGCGAATGACGCTCGGTGCCTGGCTGCTGCTGGGCATGCTCGGAGCCCACATCGGCACCTGGCTGCTGGGATGGTCGCAGGGCGCGATGCTCGCCTGGGTCAGCGAACGGGTCTCCGCGGATCTGCGTCACAAGACCTATGCGCATCTGCAACGTCTGTCGCTGGAATACTTCGGCGGTAAGCGAACCGGCGATCTCATCTCGCGGTTGAGCACGGACTCCGACCGTCTCTGTCAGTTTCTCGCCGACAGCGTCGCCGACTTCGCCGCTGATGCCCTGTTGCTCGTGGCGATTGCCGTGATGTTGTTTCTCACGAACCCGACGCTGGCGGTGATCACGTTGCTGCCGTTTCCGTTCGTGATCTGGCTGATGTATTACTCGCGTGACAAATTGCAGACCGGGTTTCTCGCGAGCAGTAATGCGTGGTCGGCGATGAACAGCGTGCTCGCCGATGCGATCCCGGGCATCCGCGTGGTGAAGGCGTTCGCGCAGGAACAGCGAGAAATCGACCGCTTCGGCACCACGAACGAACATCTGCTGAACACGAACAATCGCGTGAATGCCATCTGGACGTTCTTCTGGCCGTTGATCGCGTTCCTCAACAACTTGGGCGTGCTGATCGTGCGGGCTTCGGCGCTGTATCTCATCAGCGCGGGCAGCCTCACGCTGGGTGAATTTTTCCTGTTTCTCGATCTCAGCAGCCGGTTCTATGGCCGACTGGAATCGATGACCCGGATGGTCAATGCGTCCCAGCGTGCGGCCGCGAGTGCACAGCGCATCTTCGAAATGCTCGATCGGGTCTCCAGCGTCCCTGAACCCGCGCGACCGGTGCCGCTGGATCGGCTCCGCGGCGATCTCGAATTCCGCAATGTTGGTTTTCGCTACGGCAATCGCAAGGTCATCAAGGATCTGTCCTTGAATGTGAAAGCGGGGGAAATGATCGGCCTCGTCGGTCACACCGGCGCGGGAAAAAGCACGCTGATCAACCTCGTCTGCCGGTTCTTCGATGTCGCCGAGGGCGCGATTTACGCCGATGGCATCGATATCCGTTCGTACAACGTCGGGGATTACCGCCGGAACATCGGCATCGTCCTGCAGGAACCGTTTCTCTTCTTCGGCACGGTCGCCGAGAATATTTCGTACGGTCGGCCCGAGGCCACGCGGGCGGAAATCATCGAAGCGGCGAAAGCGGCGAAAGCTCATGATTTCATCCTCTCGCTGCCGGATGGTTACGATTCGATCGTCGGCGAACGCGGGCAATCATTGTCCGGTGGTGAACGGCAACGCATTTCGATTGCCCGCGCGCTGCTGATCAATCCGAGCCTGCTCATTCTCGATGAAGCGACCTCGGCGGTGGATACGCAGACCGAGCGCGAGATTCAGGAAGCGCTGCAGAACCTGGTGCGCGGCCGCACCACGCTGGCGATTGCCCACCGTCTCAGCACGCTGCGACAGGCCAACCGCATCTGCGTCCTCGACCGTGGTCGTATCGTCGAAGCCGGCACGCACGAAGAACTGCTCGCACTGGATGGTGCCTACGCAGCCCTGCATCGCGCGCAGCAGGAACTCACCAAAGACATTGGCTGGTAATGTTTCATCCAGAAGCCCACCGTTTCTGAACCGTGGGTCTCCTCCGAGTTCATCATGAGCGATCACCGTTTCCGCGTCCGCCTGACCAAAGACCACCTCGTGTTCAGCGCGGGGCATTTCATCACGTTCAACGGCAATGTCTGCGAGCGGCTGCACGGTCACAACTGGCGGGTGTCGGCGGATGTCGAGGGCGGTTTGGATGAAAACGGTTACGTCTTCGATTTCATCGCTTTGCGGGACACTTTGCAGCAGCTGATCGCATCGCTCGATCACCGGATGCTCTTGCCGACGCAGCACCCGATGATTTGCGTCACCACCGAAAACGCCGAGGTGACGGCCCGCTTCGAGCATCGTCGCTGGGTCTTCCCGCAGGAAGATTGTGTGCTGCTGCCGGTCGCGAACACGACGGCGGAACTGATCGCACAGTGGCTGGGCGAGCAACTCGCGGATGTCGTCCGCTCACGCACCGGCCATACAATCGATACGGTCCGCGTCGATGTCGAGGAAAACTTCGGCCAGTGGGCGCAGTGTTCCATCCCGTTGCAGCGGCCCTGATTTCAACCGTTGTGCTGTCGATGACGGTTTGTCTCTTGACCTCCAGCCGTGGTTGCCGAGAGAATCACATGCAGAAATGTTGATTCTTCAGAAGGCGGCGAATGAACGGCGGGATCTCACGACGTACGTTGCTCCAGGCGAGCGCCCTGACCAGCGGTGTTCTCGCCGCACGTGGTCTCGCCGCCGGCGACATCCTCGCCAGTGGAACGGCGAAGCAGGTGGTCCTCCTCTTCATGTGGGGCGGGCCCAGCCAGATCGATACGTTCGATCCGAAACCCGATGCGCCGAAAGAAATCCGCGGCCCGTTCGACACGATTTCCACTAACGTCCCCGGCATCCAGATCAGCGAGCACTATCAGCGCATCGCCGCGCGGATGGACAAGCTGTGCCTCATTCGCTCGATGACGCACGATGATCCGGCCCACCTGTCCAGTGCCCATACATTGCTGACAGGCCAGTTGCCGCCGGTCAATTACAGCGACAATGAACCGCCGAGCGAGCGCGACACGCCCCACATCGGTTCGGTGATGAATGCTCTGCGTCCGGCCGCCGGGGCGTTGCCGACCAGCGTGGTCATGCCGTGGCAGGTGTTCCACCCGTCGGCTCCGGGCGGTCGTGCGCCGGGACAACACGGCGGCTGGCTCGGCCGGCAGCATGATCCGTTTTATGTGCTGGGCGACCCGAATCAGCCCAACTGGACGGTTCCCGCGTTGACGCTCATCGACGGTCAATCTCCCGATCGCCTTTCCGCCCGGCAGCACCTGCTCGCCACGCTGGAACAGCAGCACCGCGCGGTGCAGACACAGCCGGCGCGGCGGATCAATCATGAACAATCACACGCCTTCGGCTTATTGACCTCGGCGGTGGTGCGCGGTGCGTTTGATCTTGCACAGGAAACCGCCGCGACGCGTGATCGCTACGGCCGCAACATCCATGGTCAGTGCGTGTTGCTCGCACGCCGGCTGATCGATCACAACGTGCCCTTCGTCGCGGTGAACTGGCACAACGATGGTCAGAACTTCTGGGACACCCACGGCAACAACTTCAACCGGCTGAAGAACGATCTGATTCCGCCGTCGGACATGGCGTTTGCCGCCTTGCTCGATGACCTGACGGCTTCGGGCAAGCTGAACGACACGCTGGTGATCTGGGCGGGGGAATTCGGTCGTGCACCAAGAATCAACGGCAGTACCGGCCGTGATCATCATCCGCGATGTTACACGAGCGTTCTCGCCGGTGGCGGTGTGCGCGGCGGGCAGGTCTACGGCAAGAGCGACGCGTTCGCCGGTTTGCCCGCGGAAAACCCGGTGTCACCGCATGATCTCGCGGCAACGGTCTACCACGCCCTGGGCGTCCCCGAGAGCACGGCCCTCTTTGATGCCTCACAGCGTCCCCACCGGTTGTATGCCGGGCAGCCGCTCGCATCGATTTTCTCAGGTGCCTGAGTTGCAACGGTAGGACAGCTCGGCACCGCTCGTCGGAGGGGATGGGCAAGACCATCAGCGCGATGAAAACAACTCTCTCGGGAGCATGTCAATGTTCGGACTGCGGTTGCCCGTTCTTGCGATGATGAGCCTCGCCATGCTGTCACTCCCTGTGAACGCCGAATCATTCCGGGTGTATCTCGGCACCTATACGGGCAAAGACAGCCGTGGCATCTACACAGCGACGTTTGACAGCGACACGGGCAAACTCAGTGAACCGCGGCTCGCCGCCGAGATGGTGAACCCGTCGTTCGTGGCGATTCATCCGAACAAGAAGTTCCTGTACGCCGTGGGTGAAATCGCTGATTTCGAAGGCAAGAAGACCGGCGGCGTGAGTGCGTATGCCATCGATAATGCCAGCGGCAAGTTGACGCTGCTCAACCAGCAATCGTCTGAAGGAACCGGGCCGTGTCATGTCGTCGTTGACAAGACCGGAAAGACCGTGCTTGTGGCGAACTACGGCGGCGGCAGTTGTGCCTCGCTGCCGATCGGAGCCGATGGCAAACTGACAAAAGCCGCCTCCGCGATTCAACACACCGGCAGCAGCGTGAACAAATCCCGACAGGAAGCCCCGCACGCGCACTCGATCAACCTCGATCCGGCGAACCGCTTTGCTTACTGCGCCGACCTCGGGCTCGACAAGATTCTGATCTACAAGTTTGACGCCGCGACCAGCACGCTCACGCCGAATGACCCTCCGGCGGGGGTTGTCGCTCCCGGCGGCGGACCGCGGCACTTCGC
>DASRYX010000802.1:0-1568 GCA_035686985.1 Planctomycetaceae bacterium
CTGATTCGTGTCACACACGATGGCACGACGTGGTCGACCGCGAAGATGTGGGACTCGCTGGACATCAAACCGAACTTCAACGATTACGTCGCGGTCGACGGTTATCTCTACGGGTTCGATGGGAACGTGTTCGCCTGCGTCGATCTCGCCACGGGAAAGCGCAAATGGAAGCGCGGTCGGTATGGCTTCGGTCAGGTCCTGCTCGTCCAACCGCAACAGTTGCTCGTCATTCAGGCCGAGTCCGGTGAAGTCGTCCTCGTCGAAGCCAGCTCGAAGGAACTTGTCGAACGCGGCAAATTCCCGGCTCTGGGAGGCAAGACGTGGAATCACCCCGTGATTGCCCACGGAAAACTGCTGGTCCGTAACGGTGAAGAGATGGCGTGCTACGACGTCGCCCCGGTGGAGACGACGACCGCCGCCGTGCCGTGATGGCAGCGTCCGAACCCGCCTGAATCGCCGCGGCGACCGAAATGGGGTTGGCGGGGCGGGCGTTCTGACATATAACCCGCGGCCCGGAACCGCCACGGATGGCAGGGACCGGTCTGTTACACGCAACGCAGGGAGGCACGCGCGTGGAAACGATTCTTGTGGCTGGCGTCGACACGATGGTCGGCGCGAACATCAGTATCAGTCTCGCGGGTTTACAGCCCGTGGTCGGGATTGCCTTGAAGTCTGAGGCCGCCGCGCCCGGACTCGTCGAAGAAACCTGCCGAAGCACCAGCCCGGAAGTCATTCGTCGCCTGGTGGACCGCGTCGCGCCCGACCGCATCATCTATTGCGGTCCCGGTGCCAATTGCAGCTGGGGCAACGGAACCCCGCAGGAAGCCGATTTCGTCCAGGCCAACGCGTGGTTTACGGCACTCGCCGATCACCCCGCGCCGCTCACGCTCATCTCCTCGGACGCCGTCTTCACCGGCCCGTGGATGTTCCATTCGGAGAACAGCGAAAGCCTGTGCCCGAGCCGCGAAGCCGGACTCCTGCGCGATGTCGAATCGTCGGCGATGGCGCATCGCAACGATGCACTCACCATCCGCACGCATGCTTTCGGCTGGAGCCCGCAGAACAACGGCTGGCTGGAACAGGTGCTCGAATCGCTCGAAGAGCAGCAACCGCTGTCGCTCGACTGTGTGCGGCACGCATCGCCGATTCTCGCGACCGACCTGCTCGCCGTGTTGTTGAAAGCGTGGCAATCGGGGCTGACCGGGACCTACCACATCGCCGGTGCGGAACGGGTCAACCCCGTGCAATTCGCGCGGCGACTCGCGCACGAATTCGCGCTGCCGTTCGCCACGATGAGCCAAAGTGAATCGTTGACCGATCGCGCGACCGGTTACGGCCGGGGCGAGACGTCGCTGCAGACCCGCAAGGTCCGCCGGGCGTTGGGCATGGGACTGCCGCTGTTCTCCGAAGGGATGGAACGGCTCTACCGCCAGCACCTCGATGGCTACCGCAGCCGCCTGCAGGCCGAAGAAACGGTCCCCCGCCGCGTCGCGTAGCCATCCTGTAAGCGGCACGGCGCTTGCTGCCGGTATATCTCTTGAAGTCCGGCATTTTCCTGAATGCCGGAC
>DASRYX010000803.1:0-12835 GCA_035686985.1 Planctomycetaceae bacterium
ATCCGAATCCTTGCCGCCATGCGGACTTCCGCCGGGCAGTGGGGAAGCCGGTAGTTTAGACAGAACCGTTCCAGCGGGCAAGTTGACGTGCCCGGAACTCCGTCGCCGTCCCTGCGACGATTGCCTCCCGCAAGTTCCGCAGCAAGGTTTGATAGTACGTGAGGTTATGCCACGAGACGAGAATCGGCCCGAGCATTTCCTCAGCGATGAACAGGTGCCGCAGATATCCCAGACTAAACCGTGTGCAGACGGGGCACGGGCATTCGGGATCCAGCGGGCCGGTGTCGAGGCGGTGCTTGAGATTGCGGAGTTTCACCGTTCCGGCACTGGTGAACGCGGTGGCGTTGCGGCCATTGCGCGTGGGCATGACACAATCAAAGAGGTCAATCCCCCGCAGCACACCTTCGAGCAGATCGACCGGGCGACCGACTCCCATCAGATACCGCGGACGGTCGATCGGCAGCAGCGGCACGGTGAAATCGAGCGTGGAATACATCTCCGCGGGAGCTTCACCGACGCTGAGGCCGCCGATCGCGTATCCGGGAAAATCGAGCGGCAGCAGTCCGGCCGCGGACCGTTCCCGCATTTCGCGATGGGTCCCGCCCTGCAGGATGCCAAACAGCGCCTGATCCGAACGAACCTGTGCGTCACGACATCGCTGCGCCCACCGCGTGGTGCGATCAACGGCGGCAATCATTCGGTCCGGTGCAGCGTCATGCGGCGGACATTCGTCGAGGCACATGATCACGTCGGCCCCGAGTTGCTCCTGAATCCGCACACAACTTTCCGGGCTGAGTTCCAGCAGGCTGCCGTCAATGTGCGACCGGAAGACGACTTTTTCGTCGTTGATCTTCCGCAGCGTCGCGAGACTGAAAACCTGGAACCCGCCACTGTCGGTGAGGATCGGGCCATCCCACTGCATGAACTGATGCAACCCGCCGAGCGCTTCGACGACTTCGGCACCGGGCCGCAGTGCAAGGTGGTACGTGTTCGCCAGAACCTTCTGCGCGCCGGTCGTCCGGATTTGTTCTGGCGTTAACCCTTTCACGGTGCCGAGCGTCCCCACCGGCATGAACGCGGGCGTCTCGACGATTCCATGCGGCGTGTGCCAGCGGCCAACGCGGGCCCCGGTGGCCGCATCGGTCGCGATGAGTTCATAGCGAAAAGCAGTCAACTGCAGCTTGTCCCGTGTCGAGATCACGACGAATTTACGTTATTACGATGACGGAGGTCATCTGATGAGACCCACTCGGAGTGCAACGGGCAGTGCGGTAATCCTCTTATTGATTGCCGCACCAGTGTGGGTTTTTCTCGTGATTATTGTTTCAAACAGCCCAAACTTCAGTCGATCCCCAGAGGGATTATTGATTGCTCCCGGCGTTCTTTGCACAATGACAGTCGCGATCCACCGACTGCTTCGAGGTGTCGAAAACGCCTGGCCAGTTTCAGCACTTTTAGCCGGGATTATCTCCGTTTCGGCGCTGTTTGTCCTGAAATTATTATCAGGCTGAAATATCAACTACGCGGGCCAGATTTGTGAGCCGCCGTCGACGCGCAGCACCTGTCCGGTCACGAACTGGCCGAGCGGACCCGCGAAGAAATCGACGACACGCGCGACTTCGTCCACTTGAGCAATGCGGTCGAGCGTCCCTTCGATGACGAGCCGGTCTTCCGGAACGTGCCGGGTGCCAAGGAAGCGACCGGTGCGGGTGTCGCCGGGGGCGAGGCTGTTCACATTGATGTTGTGCGGTCGCAGCTGGGCGGCGAGACAGCGGGTGTACTCCACCACCGCGGCTTTCGCCGTCGAATAGATCACGGAGTTTTCATTCCCCTTGAACGCCGAGATTGAACTGATGGTGATGATCCGCCCGGTTTTCCGTGGCATCATCACCTTGGCGGCTTGCTGGCAGATGAGAATCGTGCTCAGGAGATTGCGATCGAGGACCGCCTTGACGTCGATTTCCTTGACGCCGACGGCGTCGTTGGGATTCGGCTTTCCGCCGGCAGCAGCGATGTCACCCCCCGCGTTATGCACGAGGATGTCGATCGGTCCAAGTTCCTGTCTGATCGTTTCGATGATACGAACGGCATCAGCGCCCTGCGTCAGATCTCCGAGTACGCGCACAGCGCGGACACCGTGCTTCTCGGCGATTTCCTCGGCGGTCGCGGTGAGCGTCGTGCCTTCACCATATTCCGCGGGACCGTTTTCCCGCATCCCGTGAATGCCGACCGCACAGCCCAGCGCGGCCAACCGTTCGGCGAACGCCCGGCCGAGTCCCCGCCCTGCTCCAGTGACTAACGCCACTTTTCCCGCGAGTGCTTTTTCCGTCACGATGTCCGTTCTTTCCGAATCTCAAAAACAAGACGGAGCCCACGGCCTGTCCGCGGCTCCGTCTGAAAGTGGCGTCTCAACTGAATTACCAGCCGAGCGACATGTTCGTTTCGATGGCCTTTTGCGCCTCATGCAGATCGCTGCCGGTTTCCTGCATGTACAGTCGGATGGCGTGCAGTTTGTCGCCGTGGGCCTTGGAGAGGCAACCGCGGGCCTGATCGCACGGTTCACCGATTCCTTCCAGTCCGAGCAGACGCTTGGAAATGACCCAGGCATCGTGCGGCCGTTTGGTCACACGGCGGATCGATTCCTGCGGATAGTGCTCGCGCATCGTGGCTTCCGCCCCGGACTGCGAGTCCGCCCAGGCAATCATGATGTGTTCTGTCGTCTCGACCTCGAAAAGCGCCATGCCTCACCTCCCTTTGCTGGAAACCGAACCTGCTGGAAGCGAACCGGTCGACGAACATCTCGGCCTCGCGGGTCAGTATATCCAGCGCTCCGGCGCGAAGTCTATCTTCGTGCCGGACATGAATTCCGCAATTCGTCCAAGCGACTTTCGGAACCGGAAATCGCTTGATCAATGACCACGAAGCGGTGATGATCTGCAGGTCTCCGGCCAGTTCACACAGGTTCTCATCTCCCGCGGAATTTGCATTCGGCTTGGATTGGGAAACGGACTGTGTCGAGCGACTCCAGCAGCCAGCCAGCTACGACCGCGGCAAACACCGGTCATCACGGATGGGAACGGACGGTGCGCGTGCTCGTCTGGGCGTTGGCCCTGGAGTACGCGGTTTACTCGGAAGCCAGTCGGATCCGGGAGCGGCTGATTCATCTGGGGACGACCGGGTGGTGGATCGGAAATCCGGATCCGGACACCACATTTCTGTTGCCGTGGCTGCTGTTCGCGCCGTTGTGCTTTCTGTTCCCGGTGTCGTTGGAGGATCTGCGGCAGTGGCTTCCATGGCGACTGGAGACCAGCCTCTCTCCCAAGCAGAAGGCATGGGCCACGGCTTTATTAGTCACTGCGATATCGCTATCGATGAACTGGCTTGCTGGACGATATCCTGTGCCGACAGTTCCCGACATGAGATTTGGCGACGGCGGTCCGTACATTCATGATGAATTCAGTTATCGCTTGCAGGCGGAAGCGGATCTCGCCGGTCGCTGGTGGTGGCCGGGTGTGCCACGGGCTCGCGAGCTGTTTCATCAGATGCACGTGTTGAACGAGGACCGGTTTGCCAGCCGTTATTTTCCCGGCACGGGAGCATGGCTGGCGCCGTTCGTCGCCGTCGGTTTTCCGGTCGGTGCGTCGTGGCTGGCGGGCGTTCTCGCGGCGAATCTGGCGGCCGCAATTGTGCGACGCACCCACGGGTTTGCCGCGGGGCTTCTGGCCGGCGGGTTGGTGGCTTGCGCCCCCGGAAATTGCGTGATCAATAATCTGCTCCTGGCCCACGGCCCGACTCTCGTCGGAATCATGACTTGCCTCTACGCCTTCCGGCGGTTGTTTGACGGCGTGACCTGGCGATGGGCGGCGGTCGCGGGGATGGGATTGACGCTCGCCATGCTGTCGCGCCCCCTTACAGCGGCAAGTATGGCGTTACCCTTCGGTATCTGGTGGATTGGTCAAGGGATCACGAATCCCCCCCGTCGTGAGTGGTGGCTCGGCACCGTCGCGATGGGCGCACCGTTACTCGTTGGATTTAGTGTGATCGCCTGGCAGAATCATGCTATTACCGGCAGCATCACATTGACGCCTTACTCTCAATATAATCGTCTATACACTCCTCGGCATGTATTTGCGTTTCGTGAGGGAAGCACGCCATTGTCGGCCACCGATCAGCGGCGGCTGACGGAGTATGACGACTGGGCCGAATCGCTGACGTGGAAGCTCGCCGTCACAAACGCGGAAAAACGGTTGAAAGGGAGTTGGGCGTGGTCCTTGGGAATCATCCCGCTGGGGATGGCCGCGTTGTATTTCTGGCTGACGGGATTTCGGCAGGCACGTTACGACCGCCTGCTGATGGCATCGATTGTCTCGCTCCATCTGGCCCACCTGCCGTATTGGCTGGCCGGCATCATGGGCTATCACTATGTGTTCGAATCGGGCCCGCTGTGGTTGATGCTCTTCGCCGGCGTCACTGTTCACGTTATTCGCCACGCGGTCTCACACGGTCGACTGCTCGTCCCTGTCTGGATTGGTCTCGGGCTACTCTTGTGCGAAGCAGTCAATTATCTGCCGATTGCGCCGGGGTCGACCATTCCGCGGGTAGCGACTGCAATCGAACAGATCACGCACGCCGCCGGGCGCTATGAACGCTTCCGCAGGGTGATCGATGTTGCCGCTCTCGAACTGCCAGCGGTGGTCCTCGTCCAGACATCACCGGCTGACCTGCACGCCGAGTACGTCCGCAATCGTCCGCCGTTTGATGCGCCCCTGCTTGTCGGTCGGTATCGACCCGAGGTGTACTCCGATCAGGCCCTCCGCACGATTTTTCCGGATCGGAAGCTCTATCTCTATAACACCGAATCCGGCCAACTTCGCCCGCTGGAAGAGAGCGATTTTTCCACTGATGCGGCCCGACATCCGCCGGAGAAGACGCCATGAGTCTGCGGGCCGATGACGCACACAAACGGATGAATCAGCGCTGCTGGCTGATCGTGGTCGGTGTGCTGCTGCCGATGCAAACGCTGCTCACGGTGTGGCTGGCGTGCCGCGATTCGCCGACCTCGGATGAGATGGCCCACATGGCAGCCGGCGTCCGGATCTTGCACCAGCGGGACTTCGGTCTCTACACGGTGAATCCGCCGTTGCCGAAGCTACTCGCCGTGCTGCCGCTGCTGGCTGAGGACGTGCAGGTCTCGTGGCGACAATACGACGCCAATCCGGCGTTGCGACGGGAATGGAACGTCGGCCAGGATTTCATGTGGGTCAACGGGACGCGCAGCTTGTGGCTCTACACGGTGGCTCGCTGGACGTGCATTCCCTGGACTTGGCTGGGGTTGATGGTCTGTTATCTCTGGGCGAAAGATCTGTACGGGCCGCTCGCGGGTGTGGCCGCCGCGATGATGTGGACGTTCTCCCCGGCGATTCTGGCGAACAGCGCGCTCATCACCCCCGACATCCCCGCGGCCGCAATGGCCGTGACGATCCTTTACCGGTTTCGTCAGTACCTTGCGGCTCCTGACTGGCGTGGGGCTATCATTACAGGAATCGTCCTCGGCATCGGCGAGTTGACCAAGATGACGCTGCTGCTGCTGTATCCGCTTCTGGCAGTCCTCATGGCGATCGCAGTCCTCAAGCCGGGACGCGATGTGGCGAAACAAATCGGCCAGTTTTTTCTGTGCGTACTTGTCAGTGTGATCGTGTTGAATGCCGGTTATCTCTTCGAAGGCACCGGCGCGACACTCGGCTCGAGCAACTTCTATTCGGAATCGCTCGGTGGCCCGCGCGACGATTGGGATACACCGGGAAATCGCTTTCGCGGAACGGCGTTGGGAACGCTTCCGGTCCCGCTGCCGATGGCGTATCTCACCGGCATTGATCTCCAGAAGCGGGACTTCGAGGGCCACTGGCGGCCGATGTACTCCTACCTGCGCGGTCATCAGCAGCTTGGCGGCTGGTGGTACTACTATCTGTACTGCCTGCTGGTCAAAGTGCCGGTGGGAACATGGTTGATCGCGATCGCCTTTCTGGCGACGCTCCGATGTCAACGCGACGAAGTTGCCGAGAATCGACACGAGGCGCTTCTCCTGTGGCTGGCACCGATCGCGCTGTTTGCGTTCGTCAGCAGCCAGACCGGATTCTCGCGGTATTACCGGTATGTGCTCCCCTGCGCGCCGTTCGTGCTGATCGGTCTGTCGCGGATCTTCGCCACGTCGTGGAGCCAGCCGCGCCGGTGGTGGATCCGTATCGGCTCGGCCGGGCTGGTCTGCCTGATCATCGAAAGCCTCGCGGTCTATCCGCACTCGCTTGGCTTCGTGAACGTTGTCGCCGGGGGACCGCGTGCGGGACATTGGCACCTGCTCGACTCCAACGTTGACTGGGGGCAGGACCTGTATCATCTTCGCGACTGGATGAATCAACACCCCGGGCGCCGGCCGCTGTTCCTTGCCTACTCCGGCGTGTTTGACCCGCGGGTCATGGGAATTGAAGCACCTCGGCCGCCGGAACAGCGCGATGGACAGGTGCCGCCGCTGCCGATGGGATGGTATGCTGTCAGCGTCAATCATCTCCACGGTTACGACGATCCGGCGGGTCCCTTCACCTACTTCCAAAGCCGGACGCCACAGGACCGCGCGGGTTATTCGATTCTGATCTACCACGTCGCCGAGATGACACCATGAAGCCAGCGGAAGGTCGAAGACGGCAAGATCTGCGATCACGACGCGGATTCACCGCGATTGAGCTGCTGGTGGTCACTGCGATCATCGCCCTGATCGTGGGACTGGCGCTCCCGGCGATCATGAATGCCCGGGCATCGGCTCGGCAGCTGACCTGTCAGAACAACCTGCGGAACATCGCCTTGGCGGTGCATATGCAGGCCGAGAACCTCCAGCGATTTCCCGCCGCCGGCTTGTACTCGGCGACCGGCCCCGAACAGTTTCACAGCTGGGTCACCGAGATTCTTCCGTTGATCGATCAGGAACCGTTGTACCGGAAATATGACTTTAATCAGACTTGGGACTCCGCGGGGAACAAGGTCGTTGTATCCACCTCGTTGCCGATTCTCATTTGTCCGGATGACATCTCTCAGCGGCCGGGAGTCGGCAATCTGTCTTATGCGGTGAACTGCGGCTTCGGCTGGACGGTGCCCTTGGATTGCCCGTCAACATTGCATGCGACGGGACCGACGACTGCGACCATCGCCCCGATGGATTTCAACGGCAATGGCGTCGTCTGCCCGGCGGATCCCGCATCGGACGGCAATCCGTCGGACACGAAACTCATGGAAGCGCTCGGCGTCTTCTTCGTGGAGAACTGGCCGCCGGGGACGGGCACCAGCCGGCATCATCGCCTCGGAGTCCTCGATGACGGCGAGACGCAGACGATCATGCTGGGCGAGAATCTTCGTGCCGGCTATGACCCGGTGACCGGCTCCGGCTGGGGTTCGCCGGACATTCGTTACGTCGGTTTTCTGGCCAGCGGGTATGTGTGCGAGAATGGGCGATGCGATACCGGCAATGTCGATTACACGCGCACGAATCAAAGGAATACGGCTCCCTACAATACGGAAGCCCTGAATGCGTCCCTGAACCAGCCCGAAGGCTTGTCGCCGTGGCCGTCGTCGTTGCATCCCGGCAAGATCTATTTCGCCTTTTGCGACGGTCGTGCACAAAGTCTTTCCGAGATGATCGACGGCCGGGTCTATGCGGCCCTGCTGTCTCCGCACGGTTCCACCATCAAAGGTCCGATGGCGCAGCAGCTCCTCTCCGCCGGGGATTACTGAACGCGACAGACAGCGGTGATCCACGGCGAGTCCATTCGTTCCACGACAACGGTGCACGATGGCCACAGAATGGCGATATCAGGCGCAGGGTGAACAGCACGGTCCCGTGACCTTTCTGCAATTGGCGGAATTGCTGAACGACCGGGTGCTCAACTCGCAAAGCCTCGTGAAAGATGACCAATCAACCCAATGGCGGCGTGTGGAAGAAGTCGCCGGGTTGATGGCCCAGGCGCGGCGTCTACGCGCGGGCCCGGTGGTGGTCCCGGCGCCATCGTCGTCGGGTCATGCGAGCGCGACGCTTGCGAGTCCGGTCACTGAAGTGGTGCAACGCCCGTCGCGAAAGCGCCCGGAAGATTTTGAGCCGGAAGTGTCGCGACGACCCTGGGGCGCTTACCTCGGCATTGTCACGATTCTCGGCCTGCTCGCCGCGGAGATCTGGTGGGTCTGGCCGCGGACGCCGATCGCGTTCCCCGAGTCGAAGCCCGTGACCCTCAAGTTTGAAACGCCGAACCGGTTGAATCAGCTCGCGCCGCGATCACGGAAAGATCCCAAGCGGTTGCTCGCCCCAACGGGGGCCCCGGTGCTCATCCCCGGGCTGGAATCGGTGCTGTGGGCGAAGAACCCGGTCCTGACGCCGGACCTGCTGACGATTGTGTACGTCGGCTGGGGCGGCGACGAAGCTCTGGACGATCTCTACATGGCCGAACGCCCATCGACCGAGGTTCCGTTCAACCCGCCGAAGCGACTCGAGAACTGTTCCACCTCGAAACGGGAAACGTTCCCTACGCTGACCACGGATGGCCTGCAACTCGCGTACGCGGAAGACGCCGGGCCGACGCGGCTGATGATCGCCCGACGTAGCGAACGGGGCAAGCTGTTCGAAGCGCCGCAGCAACTAGCCGTGGAAAAGCTCGAACCCGGTTACGCGCACATCGACCAGCCGCAATTCCTGTCACCCGATGAACTGCGCGTGGCCGCGACCACCGGCGATACCCGCAAACGGACGCAGTTCCTGATTCGTCGCCGCAGCGGACCCGCGTTTACCGTGACGGGGAAAATGGGACTGACGAATCCATGGCCGCGGTATTTCCTGATGACGAACAAACGCCGGACATACTTCGTTGCGAATGACGGGCTGTACGTCACGATGCAGGCCCCGCGCACGCCGCAATTCACCACCCCCGAGCGCTGGTTAACCGATTCCCAACTCGGACCAAAGCTTCCCGACGCCGACGATGGCGTCTGGATTGCGCCGACGGAGGATGTGATCGTGTTCGCTTCGCCGGGCCTCGAAAACCCCGAAAGCCGTGATCGCCACCTGTGGATGGTGAGACTCGATTGACGCGCATCGCAACCTTATGCCGCGGTTCGATTCGAGTTGCGGGTGACGGAGTGAGAGGTGCCGGCAGCACTCGCGGAGTTGCTGACCAGCGTTCCGGCCTGGGCACTCCGCGCGAGGACCAGCGAATCCTTCGGTCGCAGAATCACCCACGCCAGCGCAACGGCGGTGAAATACACAATTGCTCCGGACCAGACGACGTCCGAAACGAAGTGACCGCCCTGAATCACGCGCACCAGCGCCATTAATCCGCCGAAGACGACACCACCCATGATCAGGCGTGTCGACAATCCGCGGCGGCGCGGACTCGCCAAGAACCCGGGGCTCATCAGATAGAAAGCGACCGCGGCGTGCCCCGATGGAAACGATGAATTCGGTTTCACTAATGGTCCGGGCGAACCCACCGGAACAAACTCATAAACGCCGCCGAATTGCCGCAGCTGATTCGGCCGCGGTCGCCCCCAATGATTTTTCAGTCCCTGATTCACCACGAGACCGGGACCGATGATAAACAGTGCCACGAGGAACAAGCCTGCGCGGTGTTCATGCCGAGAGTGTCGGACTCGCCCCGCAATCACCAGGGCAATTCCCGCGATGAAGAGCGCCACCGCGGGATAGATTCCACCACGATAGAACAAAATACACCCGGCGTTGAAGAACCAGGACCATTGCTCGGTCTGAGCGTCAAAAAACAGGCCCGATACCGCTGTGTCGAAGCGTGTCCAGCGGAACAGAGCCGTCAGAATCAGTAACGATAAAAGCGGGATTCTGACCGGCCATCGGCGGGCAAACGGCTGACCAATCCAAGAGGTCGCCGCATCCACATTCCGCGTCAGCCACGTCACCAGCGGCGACTCGCGCTCGGGGAGCGGCAGCTTCACAATCACGGGGCGTTCGTCAGCCAGAGTGATATCGCGGCTCATAACGGCCTCTCTGCTGGTCGGCGCTGGTTCGCCACGCGGGAAAGGAAACGCGAGTCAGCTCGCGGGACTTCAGACCCTGTGGGCGTCGGCCATTCTCGCAACTGATGGACGATCCACACGTCATAATCATCGTGCCGTTGTCCCCCGCGTTCCTGTCGCACGGTCTGTACAAACTCGGCGGACGTGCATGCGTTGAGGAACGCATCGGGAACCGGTTGACCACTAGCGGTCACAAGCAGTGCGTCATCGTTCTGGATCTGTTTCGGACCACCCCAGACATCGTGCTGAGAAACGATCGTCCCCGCTGCATTCCAGTGGTAGACCCGCGGATGATCGGGTAGATAAAACGCCAACTCGCTGACCACCCCGCGGCCGCTCATCGTCACAATCAGGGGCTGAGCCGGAGCGTTGATCTCCGGCCGAAGCTCGTGAATCGCCGCTGCAAGATTTTTCCAACCACGCAAACGAGACAACGGGTCCAGTTCACCGCCGATGAAGGACGTGTGGGGCATCACCAGCGGGGCGGCATAAAACGCCAGCACGAACGCCGCACCAGTCGCCAGGCTCGCCCCGAACCACAGGCGTCGGCGGGATGTCATCCACAGTGATGAACAGGCGTCGCAAGCCCACGCGGCGAGCAGGATCATCCCGGTCATGTGAAACGCCACGGGCCAGTTGGGCTGGATCCGTTGCAGAAAACTCAGGCCCGTAATCGCGAGCAGCGGAATCAGTCCCAGGCATAACACGAACCGTTCGCGGTCCGCTTGGCGTCGCCACGTGAAAAGCGCCGCTACACTAAGAAGCGTGATCAGCAGATAAATCACCGGCGACACGATGCCTGCCTGGCTTGCCGCGAATTCCGCATAAAACGTGAGATGACGCGTCCACGGCATGTCCCGCCACTGAAAATGCTCGCGCGTGTGCTGCACCGTCAGCCAGCCGTTCGTCAGATTCCATACAAGTGCAGGCAGGCAGAAGGACAGGCTGCCGGTCGACCAGATCGCATACGTTTTCCACGGATACGCCCGGCGTTCTGTCCGCAGAATGAGCCACAATCCCGTGAGCGGAATCAGCGCCAGCATCGTTTGTTTCGAGAGCAGTCCAACGCCCGTGCAGACAATCGCCAGTGGTAACCAGCGTGCTGCTGGTTGATCACTGCGAAACAACTCCCACACGCACCAGACCGCAAAACACCACGCGCAGAGGAACGGCGCGTCGATCGTCATGAACAGCGACATCGCGGCGTTGCCCGGCGTCGCGACGGCGGTCAGAAACGACCACCAGCCGACCCGTGCGCCGTACATCGCGCGTGCGGTTCCGAACACCGCCCACAAGGCGAGCGCCCCGCAGAGCACCGCGGGAGTCCGCAAGACCGGTTCCGACAATCCGCCGCACCAGGTTGAAACAAATGCAATCCACGCGATCATCGGCGGCTTGCTGTAGTAGCCCCAATCCAGTTGCCGCGACCAATCCCAGTAGTACGCCTCATCCGCCGCGAGATCCAGCGGGACGATGTGCAGGAAACAGATGCGGAGAACCGCCAGTACACCGATCACACCGATCACGCGCCACGTGATCGCGCGCGATTCCGCCGCGGTCATTGGCGGTTCACCGTGTGAAGGACTCGCTGAGAGTGACGCTGGCCCGCTCATGGTTCAGGTCCGGATGACTCCTGAATACCATGCGGACAGGCTGCCGCCGACCACGACCGGCACCCACGCCGCAAGATCCGGGGCGACGAGATGCGCCTGTCCGAGATACGCCGCGCCGTGGACCGAGCCAAAGAACACACCGAGAACCACCGCACACAACGCCGCATCCACCACCAACCCCGTGCTTTCGCGACGAACCATCAGCGGAATGATCAGCAGCACCGTAATCACGTTCAACAGCGGCTGCATGAATCGTCCGTGAAGATGGACGATCAAGCGGTGTACGGTTTCCGCACCGAAGGCGGGGCTGCGAATGCGGTCCATCAATTCGCTGGTCGACAGCAATGCATAGCTCGATCCTCGCTTGTAAAGCAGATCGCACGTCACTGCGGTGACCACGAAGGCTTCATCATCGGCTTCGCCGGGATGAATCACCTTGAGGCCGGCTTCGGTCAGTTCCAGTTCCCGGTAACGGGGCTTCACTCCGGAAAGTTTCCAGCCCGCCTGCCGATCCGCTGTCGCCGGGCATTGCACTGCACGATCGGCTTTGAGAATGGTAAGATCGCGGGCAATCGAAGGCGCAGGCAACACGAACTCGGCCTGTTCGATCGTTCGTTCCGCCATCTTCAGGTTGCGACCGTCGATCGAAATCCGCGAGGCGTTGTCATAAATCGATTCCACACGCACCCGCTTTGAGTCCCCACCACCACGGGCCGCAAACGCCTCGTGTGCGAACTGTGGGATCACATATTCCTGATTGACCGACAGTGCCCCGCTGACAATCGCCGCGGCCCCGATAATCGGCAGCAGCACCCGATACATCGGCACGCCCGCCGCCAGCAGCGGGTGCAGTTCGCCACTGCGCTGAAACAGGATCAGTACCACCATCACCGTGATGATCAACAGCGCCGGTCCGGCCCGATCAATGAAGAAGATCGACTGCATCGCATAGAAGCTGCCGATCGCCTGCAGCAGTCCCGTCGGTCCGCCCCCATGTTCAGCATTGCGCGCGAGAAAGTCGTCCAGATTTTCCAGCAGGTCGATGATGATCATCAACCCGAACAGCGCGAGAAAGCACGTCGCAAAAACGTGGGTGAAGCTCCGCAGCAGATAGCGGTCAAACGTGAGCAATCGCGACAGTC
>DASRYX010000804.1:0-10437 GCA_035686985.1 Planctomycetaceae bacterium
GTTACACTTTCCGTCGCGAACCGCTGCGCGCGGAGCGCTCCCTTTGTTCCTGCATGGCCCCCTGTTCGAAGACCGAGACTCATGGCTCAGATTAGCACCAGCGATTTCCGCAAGGGCACCAAAGTCGTCATCGAGGGCGACCCGTACGAAATGTTGATCGTCGATTTCGTGAAGCCCGGCAAAGGGCAGGCGCTCTACAAGTGCAAGATGCGAAATCTGATCAAGGGCACCCTGCTCGATCGCACCTACAAAAGCGGCGACGGACTCGAAGGGGCCGATGTCCGCCGGAATGACGCCCAGTTTCTGTACCGGGAAACCGGCGCGTTCGTCTTCATGGATCAGGGCTCGTTCGAGCAGCACTCGATCGCCGAGTCGATTGTCGGTGAGCAGGCCCGCTTCCTGCAGGACAACGCGATCTGCGAACTGCTGTACTGGAACGACACCCCGATCGGTGTCACGCTGCCGCCGTCGGTGGTGATGAAAGTCAATTACACCGAACCGGCCGTCCGCGGGAACACCTCGGGCAACATCACCAAGGCCGCGACGGTCGATAACGGTGTTGAAGTCCAGGTTCCGTCATTTGTCGACACCGGCGACATGGTGAAGATCAATACGCAAACGGGCGAGTACATCGAACGCGTCAGAGAATAGGTGATGGGTGGCAGGTGGTTGGTGATGGGCAGAGTTCGCTCTGCCTGCCACCGACCACCTGATGCCGACCACCTTGGGCGGAGCCCATCATGTCCCGATGGTCGTTACTGATTTACGGGATCGCGGCGCTGTTGGGCGTGCAGACGCTGCTGGCGCTGATGGTGCAGCATCGCCGGCGGACGTTTGCGGATCTGGTGAATGCCGAAAACAACCGTCGTGAAGCTGAAACCGTTAAGGTCACCGTGGAGCAGCAACCGCTGCCCGGCCTCGAACAGAAGAAAGCCGCCTGACCAGCCCGCAGCGCCAGCAAGGGATTCAGGCGAGTTAAATCACGATGACCTCACCGCACAACCACAAGCTGTTTATCGAAACCGTTGGCTGCCAGATGAACATGCTGGACAGCGAACTGGTCGTAGCGGCGTTGCGTCAACAGGGGTATGAACTCACTGGCGAGATCGCCGACGCGGATACCGTTCTCTTCAACACCTGCAGCGTCCGCGAACACGCCGAGCACAAGATCTACAGCGCGCTCGGCCGCCTCAAGTTCAGTAAGCGGAAGCGCCCACAGCAGGTGATTGGCGTCCTCGGCTGCATGGCGCAGAAGGATCAGGAACTCGTCTTCCAGAAGGCCCCTCACGTCGACATCGTCGTCGGCACGGGCCAGCTCGCAGAGATCCCCCGTCTGATCGACGAAGCCCGGGACACGCGCCAGCGCGCCGTTGCGGTCAGCCTCGATCGCCGCGAGGGAACACGCATGGAAGTCTCGAGCAGCTTCCAGAGCTACGATCCGCTGCGTGAACCCGAAATGCGACCGTCGCCGTACCAGGCGTTTGTGCGGATCATGTTTGGCTGCGACAAGTTCTGCACGTATTGCGTCGTGCCGATGACGCGCGGCCCCGAACAGAGCCGCAGCCCGCACGATATCCTCAAAGAGTCCCGCGTGCTGGTCGATCAGGGCGTGAAGGAGATCACGCTGCTCGGCCAGACCGTGAACAGCTATCGTTTCGTCGACGGTGATCGCACGTGGCGATTGTCCGACTTGCTCGCGGCGATCAGTGACATCCCCGGACTTTTGCGATTGAAGTTCGTCACAAACTACCCGCGCGACATGACGGATGATCTGCTGCAGGCCGTGCGCGATCTGTCGAAGGTCTGTCAGTATCTGCACGTGCCGGCTCAATCCGGCTGTGATGAGATGCTCAAGCGGATGAAGCGCGGCTACACGATCGCGCAGTACCGCGACATGATGACGCGCATCAAGGCGACTCTGCCGAACGCCGCGGTGTCGAGCGACTTCATCGTCGGTTTCTGCGGCGAGACCGAAGCGTCACACCAGTTGAGTCTCGATCTGATCCGCGAGTTCCGCTTCAAGAACAGCTTCATCTTCAAGTACAGCCCGCGGCCGGGAACCAAGGCGTTTGACCTGATGCCGGACGATATTCCCGAAGACGTGAAGCGCCGGCGCAATCAGGAAATGCTCGAACTGCAGAACGCGATCAGCGAAGAAGACAACGCCGCGTTCATCGGCCGGACGGTGGAAGTGCTTGTCGAGGGTCCGAGCAAGAACGCCGAAAAGCGCGGTGAAACCGACGCGACCAGTGGCCCGGTGCAACTCGGCGGCCGCACCACATGCGACCGCATCGTCGTCTTCCCCGGCAACCCGCGTCTCGCGGGGACCTTAGTCAACGTGCAGGTGCTCGACTGCACGCAAACCACGCTCGTCGGTGAAATCGTGACGCGCGAATTCCAGCACGGGTCATCGTCGATGCTGCCGATTCTGGCGTAATTCTTCGGGAGAGCGAAGCTCCCGCTGAGCCGCTGCTTGTCACAGTGTGTTGCCTCCAAGCGGCTCAGCAGGAGCTTCGCCCTCCCGGGGTCAATGCACGACAGCCGCGACCGGCCCGCTCGCCGTCATCACGCTCACCTTCGTTCCTGCCGTCAGCCAGCGGGATTTGAGATAGCCGAGCGCCACGCTGCCGTGACCGTCCGGGGAACTCGCGGCCGATGTGATCACGCCGATGTCTTGAGTGTTCGCTTCATCACGCAGCGTCATACCCGCGATGAGCGGGGCAATCGCGGTCGTGGCAAGCCGGCGCAGTTCACGGTTCGTGTGACCGAGCGCGTCGAGCCGCGCGATCGGTTCCTGGCCAAGGTAACAACCCTTGGTGAAGCTGATGCACTGCGCTGTGCGGCCCACTTCCTGCGCGAGATGCTCGTCCGTCAGATCACGGCCATAATGCGGAAACCCCGCGGCGATCCGGAGCGATTCGACCTGGGCTTCATTGAGGCGCACCGCACCCGCTGTCTCAATCTGTTGAACCAACGCCGCCGCTTCTGACTTGGGAACGATCAACAGCCATGTCGGATCGCCAAGACGATCAATCCGGGCAACGCGCACATTGTTGCCGTCCATGGTTCGCAGCTGCGATTGATGCAGTGCAAGCTCCGTGAAGGGGGCTGCACCGAAGACCGCGGACAGCAGTACGGAAGATCCCTCGCCGAGCAACAAGATTTCGGCGACATCCGCCGAGCGATCATTGATCGTGACATCCTCACGGATCAGATAGCGATCAAGATGCGCGGTCAACGCCGCTGCGGCGCCCGGCACGCTTTCCAGCCAGAGCGATGTCTCCCCGACAAAGACTGTCACGTGACCGATCACACGGCCTTTGACGTTGCAGATGAATGCTTCGCAACCCTGGCCCGGCGAGAGTTTCAGGATGTCATTCGTGCAGAAGTTGTGTAGAAATTTCGCGCGGTCGGTGCCGGTCAATTCGATGTGCGTACGAGTCTCGTCCGGAAAAAATGCGGTCATGAATCCCTACCAGCCCGGAGCGCAAGCGACGGGTTCTTCAATCGAGTATAAAAATCAGGAACCCGTCGCTTGCGCTCCGGGCTGGTTCGTCAATCCCACCACCAGCGCTCGGCGGTCGGGCGGTCTTTCGGCAACGCGTCAGCGCGCTGGCTGTCGAGGCGTAATGCAGGATCGGTTTTGATTGCCTGTGGAGAGACCATCTTGCCCGGATGAATCGTCACGCCGCCGGCGATCAGGCCGATGATCGAGCTGCCGCTGACGCGCTTGATGTTCACCATCGCCGGGACTTCCTTGGGGACCGGGCCGACTTCGTGCCGCAGCTTTTCCGCATCGGCGAGCACGCCGGGGTTCCACTCAATCTTCTCGACCAGCCGCTCCCGTTCAATCAACGCCGTCAGCACACACCAGTCGATGAGATTCTGCAGCTCCGCGAACACCGGCGATTCTTCTACCAGCGCTTCGTATTTCTCGGTGAACAGCTTGGAGAACGCTTGCGTCGTGAGCTTGGTTGTGGCGGCGGCAAAGCGCTCGCCGGACGCGTTCGCGAGTTCATCCTGCGATAACAACTGCGCCCGCTGCCCAACGAGCTGAAACGCCAGGCGGTCATCACTGCGGTAAAGGCCGTCATACAACGGCACGAACCACCAGCGCTGAATACTGTTGCCGCCTCCTTTGAGCATCGCAAGGTGGCTGATCAGTCCCTTCACGCCCGGGTTTTCGAGGCCGAGCGAAATGCGTTTCATGCGATAATCGGCTTCGACCAGCACCCGGCCGAAGTGCGACTCCGCGGGGACGCCTTCGACGCGGATGTCGTGCATCCCCATCACCTCGGCCATTTTCCGATAGCGGGCTTCGACCACGCTCGCGCTGGCCGCTGAGCTGTTCTGGGCGAGATACTGCTGTAACGCCGCGAGATTCTTTGGTCGCGGATCGATCGAACAACCAACTTCACTGGTCTTCGTCGCAAACCGCCACGCGACGATCAGGTCATCGAGCAGCAGCGTCGGTCGACCCGATTCGAGACCGCGCATCCGTCCGGCGGCATCCGGAGCAAATCCATCCGCGGGGCCGGCCAGAATCAGGTCTTTCGACTCGAGATCAACGAACAGGAAATCGACGCGCTGCAATCCGGCGAGGCACCGCAACTCGTCGGTCAGCTTCTCTCCCTTTTCCAGCGCCTGCGCGACGGCCTGCTCGAGCGCGACCAGCGACACCTTCCGGCATTCGCTCGGGCGGTTCAGATCCTCGGACAAGGTTTTGGACGCGAGGGCTTGCCGCCGCTTCTTGTCGAGCTTGCTGGAGCTGTCGGCGGTGAAGCCGGGCGCGACGATCCCGCGGGCATCGATTTTGATCCCCGCGTTGTTGTTCTGGTTGTTGTTATTTCCGCCACCGGGCTGCTGCTGGGCGAAGGCGGTCACCGTGATCAAAACGAGAAAGATGATGAACAGCGCTCTGCGCATGGTGATGAACTCCTGACTCTCCGCACCGGTAGTCATTCTAACGGGATTGACATGCTGGCGAGGTAGAAAATGCTGGAATGCTCGCTTGCGGTTTCGCGCCACATGGGGGGGAACACTTCGCGGCGGTTGATCGCATGGCGCGAAACCGCAAAGCGGGAGCCGAGTTACGACGATCGGTCCGCTTGCAATCCCGTCTAGGCGAAACCGACGGAAACATGGTACAGTCCGGTTCGGCAGAATGTGCCGGTCGGCGACGGAGTCGCTTTCACGGGACGAAGGATCGTCACGGAATGAGATGGTGGTGGGCGGCGAGTGCGTGCGGGCTGATCTTCGCGGGGTGCATCGGCCCGCAGGAGACGCGGCTGCTCACGTGCAATATGCGCGACCTCAACGTCGAAGCCCGCTCGTACGACAGCCATGATCCGTTCGCCGATGAAAGCGCCGGCCCGGAAACCTCCAGCCGCCCGCGCACCTTTGTGGAACCGCGCAGTGAGTCGCGAAAAGCGTTCAACATGCGGCAGCTCTCGGCGATGTATCCCAACGCCGGCGGGACGCAGTTCGCGCGCGGACCGCAGCCGCTGTGGCGCGTCCCCGGCTCGACAGTTCTTGCCCCCCAATCCACACCGATGGCGACGAACACGGTGCCTTGGGTTACGTCGTCCACCGTCGTCCCGCTGCAGTAACTTTCCTGCTCCCGGGTGGCACGGTCGGCTCGACCGCCCGTGGTCTTTTCTTCATGCAGCACTGGCGAGCCAGCCGCCAGTGGCACCCGTGATCCTCGCAATACTGATTTGGTGCGGTGTCTGCTCACACAGCTTCGCCGCGCCGCCGTCAACGAACTCCGTGGAAGCCAGCGGCAAAGAGTTCGTGACCCCGGAAACACAACGGGCGATCGACACCGGTCTGGCATATCTTGCGGCGCGGCAGCACACCGATGGTTCGTTCGGTTCAGGAACCGTCTACAAGCGGAACGTCGCGGTTACCTCACTCGCCGGCATGGCGTTTCTCTCGGCCGGTCACACGCCCGGCCGTGGATTGTATGGTTCCCAAGTGGCGCGAACGCTCGACTTCATTCTGGCCTCCGCGGAGCCGTCGGGGTTCATCATTCGGCCGGACAGTGCCGCTCACGGGCCGATGTATGGCCACGGGTTTGCCACGCTGTTTCTCGCCGAAGTTCACGGAATGTCGCCGCGCGAGGATGTCCGTACGGCCCTCAAAGCCGCGGTGCAACTCATCGTCAATTCACAGAACAAAGACGGCGGCTGGCGGTATGACCCCGATGGAAAAGAAGCGGACATCTCCGTCACCGTCTGCCAGCTGATGGCGTTACGCGCCGCGCGGAATGCAGGCATCGCGGTGCCGAAAGTCACCGTCGACGCGGCCATTGAATACGTGCGGCGGTGCCAGGTGAGTGACGGCGGTTTTCAGTATCAGATCCGGCAGTCACCGAAATCCGCCTTTCCCCGATCCGCCGCGGCCCTTGTGGCGTTCTACAGCGCGGGCATCTATGAAGGCGAGGAGCTCGAACGCGGATTGAAATACCTGATTCAGCATCAGCCCCACGGGGAGATGCTCCGCTATGAGCCGCACTATTTCTATGGTCACTACTACGCCGTGCAGGCGATGTGGCACGCCGGGGACAAGTATTGGCGGCCGTGGTATCCATCAATTCGCGACGAACTTCTTTCACGGCAGTTGCCCGACGGCAGCTGGCCGGACTCGCTGGTGAACAATGAATACGGTACCGCGATGGCGTGCCTCATCCTGCAGATGCCCAACAACTATCTGCCCATTTTTCAACGGTAGCGTCGGATGAAGTTGCCGATTCTTGTTCTGTGCGGGTGGCTGGTCATGATGGCGACCAGCCATGTCGGCGCAGCGGAACCCGAAGTCTGCGTGCTTCGCGCTGATGGCTCCGAAGTCTGCGGAGCGATCTCGGCCTGGGATGACGAACGGATTATCGTCGGCGGCGAATCATCGCAGACAGTTGCCACCAGAGACATCGCCGAGCTGCGGTTTCCGCAGGCGAAACGTCAATCACACACTAGCGACTGGATCGTGCTCGGGACCGGAGATCGTTTTCCGTTGACGGTACAGCGCATCGAAGATGACGTGGTGACCGCGGGCTGGTCGCGTTCGTCCCGCCGACCCGAACTGTCCTTCCCGCTGGAGAACGTGGCGGCGATCATTCGACAGATGCCTCCCTCGGCAACGGTGCAGCGCGAATGGTTCAGCACGATGAACCGCTTGCCACCCAGTCAGGAAACCGTGCGGCTCGTCGTCGGCGAAGACCTCACCGGCGAGTTCGTCGCGTGGGAGAATGGACTGCTCAAGTGGCAGGCCGCACTCGGAGCAATCCAACTCGACCTGCAGCGCGTGCGCTGGATTCGCTTCGATCCGGAATTGACGGCGAAGCCGCCGCGGCCCGACGTTGCCTGGAACGTCTTTCTCACCGATGGCACGCGCTTCACGGCGAAATCCTGCCGCCCCAACGCTGATCATACCGTGGAGTGGATGCTGCCTGTTGGGGGGACACTGACGATCCCGCGGCATGAAGTCGTGAAGGCGACACTGTGGGGAACGCATCGGACCCCTCTGTCGCAACGAAAGCCGCAGGCCGTGACACTGACGCCGTTTCTGACTGGTCAGCGCGAACTCTTTCATGATCAAAGCGTTGCCAGCGCGCCGCTGTCACTGCGGGGCGAAGAGTTCGCCACGGGTGTCGCCATGCAGAGCCGTGCGGAAGTCATCTACACCTTGGAGCCGGCGGATCAGCACTTCACCACGACGGTGGGGATTGACGATGCCGCAGAGCGACGGGGTTCGGCCCGGTTCGCCGTGCGTGTGGATGATCGAGTGGTTTGGACCAGCGAGGAACTCACCGGCACCAGCCCGGCGGTGCGTGTGCCGATAGTTCCATTGACCGGTGCGAAGACGCTGACGCTGATTGTCGAGTTCGGTGAATACGCGGATGTCGCCGACTTCGCCGACTGGTGCGACGCGTCGATCTGGCAAACACCGCAGAAGTAAGCCGTCCTCCGGGTGGCAGGGGCGCACCGCGCAGCGGAAGCCCCTGATGGAAAGCGTGCAGTCCGGGGGCTTCCTGCAGTGCGCCTCCGCCACCCGTTGCGTTCGGTCTGTTCTACGGCGCCGCCGGGACGCCCGTCACTTCGTACGCCGTGCCGATGACCGGGTTACCGAAGTCGTCGTACACCGGCTGAAAGGCGACGTTGAAGACTTTCGCCCCGACCGTCTGCGGCACCGGCCCGGCGGTGTTCGGCTTGTAACCCGGCGGGAACAGGTTGCCCCGCGTGCGTGTCTCAAACGTCAGGCTGCCGTTGTTCTCGGATGGAATCCAGATCAGATACGTCGGCAGGTTGAAGATCGCCCCGAGAAGCGGCGTCGGAAACTTGATGACGCGGTCGGTCGCCACATCGGCGGTGACGGTCGCGACATCCCAGACGGGACCGACCTGCTCGACAACGAACACTGGCACCGGGCTGGTGACATTCAGATCGATCCGGAAGGTGTACGAACTTGGCGTCGCGCCACGGACCGGGATTTCGGTGTCGATCGCCATGTCGCCGTTCACGTCGGGCCCGTTGATCACCTGCTCTTCAATCGGGGGATGCACGCTGGCGAATTGGCAGCACGACAGGAACGTCACATCGCCCGCGGCCAAACCGGCTTGTGCGTATTCCCGGACAAACGTGCCGTCCGTCGACGAATAGAGTTTCACGGTTCCCTGTTCAGCGGCGGCAATCAGATTACCGTCCGTGGAGATGTTGACCAGATTCAGTCCCGGTGCGGGGAGTTCCCCCGCCGCCGCGACCGGGAAAGAAAACGCCGCGGGAGAGGTGATCGTGCCGGTTTCGGCGTTGAACCCGAAGCTCTCCACTACGCTCGCCGTTTCGATGGGTGCACCGGTGACACGACTGCGAACCACCAGATTCGTTCCCGCACAGGAAAACGCCAGACTTTCGGCGGTCTCGCCCGTTAACGCCACTCCGCCGTTGGATGTCATCCCGGCGAGCGTAAACGCCGTCGCGAAGTCCGTCATCGGGCTGCGATTGAGCGCGACCCCAAAGCCCGTTCCCGGCACCTGGATCACCGCATAGGCCCCTGGGAGATTCAGAACTTCCGTGGTGTCGGTGAGTTCACCCGTCGCATTGATGGTGAGCCGCCGGACGCCCAGTCCCGCCTCGAGTGCATCTTTCTCAATGGCGAGCACGGAAACATCATCCTGCGCACAGAAAACATTGGAGACGTTGTTGGGAAGGGCGAGCGTGTCGACTTCGGCCCCGGTGGCGACGTTGATCACGGAGACCGGCGTCGCGCCGTCGCCGCACACGACGAGATATTTTCCATTGCAGGTCGCGCTAAAGCTGACCGCAGTGTTGGATACCGGCAGCGAGCCGACATTGCCCGTCGGGGAAGGCGAAGCGCCGGTCAGATTGAACTCCACGAGTCGCGTGAGCAGGTGACTCGCCCCATCGGCGACGGTGACCAAGTAAAAAATCGAGTTCGGGGTGCGGTACACCTTGCGAAACGTCCCTTTGCGCAGAGCGGGGGCATCAGGGAAGGGGGCGGCCGCCACGCGGGTCGGATCGTTGCTGTCCACGATGTAGGCCGTCTTCGCCGACGAGTCGAGCACCAGCATTGGCATGTGCTGCGCGTGCGCGGTCATGCCTGCGAGGAAGAACATCACCCCGGCGATAACCGGAGCGGTGAACCGCGATGAAAACATCATGGCAGGCCCGGGGTCTTGGACAGTGCAGTGCGGAAAACACCTCGGACACGCTAACGGCGTCAGAAAACCGCTGTCAACCCGTTGGTGACGGATTGGCGACGCGAAGGGGGTGGCGGGGGCGCACCGCGCAGCGGAAGCCCCCGGAATCACACGCGAAATTTCGGGGGCTTTCGCGAGGGCGCGGTGCGCCCTCGCCACCCTACAATGGGGGGTAACGATTGAAGAACTCGCTCCCCTGTCGGGTCGCGGCTAAACGTTTACGCCAGCCTTTTGCCGAGCCCCATCGCATCGCGCACGCGCTGCAGGACTTGCTGGCCTTTCGCACGGGCCTTTTTCGCACCGTCGGCGAGAACGCGTTCCAGTCCCGCGGGGTCGAGTTCCCATTGCTGCCGCCGCTCGCGTGCAGAGGAAAAATGCTCCCACGCGGCGTCGTACAACGTCTGCTTCGCTTCGCCGTAACCCATGCCGCCGGCGCGATACCGGGCCGCGAGCGCGTCTTGCTGGTCCTGCGTCGCGAAGAGTTTGTAGAGCGTGAAGACCGGGCAGGTATCGGGGTTCTTTGGGGCTTCCATCGGCGTGGAATCGGTCTTGATGCTCATGATCTTCTTCCGCAGCGACTTCGCAGTCTCGAAGATTTCGATCGTGTTGTTGTAGCTCTTCGACATCTTCTCGCCGTCGAGGCCCGGAACCTTCGCCGTCGATTCCATGACGCGGGCATTCGGCAGATGCAGCGTCTCGCCGCCGTAGAGAGTGTTGATCCG
>DASRYX010000805.1:0-8853 GCA_035686985.1 Planctomycetaceae bacterium
GGCCGGTCACCGCGGGATAACCGAGAGCCGAAATCAGGCGGTGCCGACTTTCGGTGGTACGGCGTGTTGATTCCAGGTAATGGGCGACAAACCAGTCGAGCCGGTTGTATTTCAAGCCGAGTTGAATCAGTTGCGTGAGACGTTGCGGCAACGCCGATCGCACGACATTCACCGCGGCGGAAACGTCTACGCCGTTTTGCAGGGCGGTCGCGAGATCATTGATCGCCCGCCGTTGCCCCGGATGCGTCAATTCTTCACTGAGCGCCCGCAGACTCATCACGGCCATCAGCGGCTGCGCGACAGGTTTAATCGCTTGAAACTCGGTCTCGGCGAGGGCTGGCGACTCACTGGTGATGTCGTCGACTCGCGACACCAGCCAGCCGCGCTCGCTGAGGAGCCGTTGGGCCGCTTCCGGTGACGCGGCGTCGACTTCGCCGGTTTGCCGGACTCCGTCCCGATCGACAGCGGTGTAGCGGTAACGTCGCATGGAACTCGATTAGCCTGAAACGAATCGTTTCTTCACGCACGGATTTTGTCGCGACGAGTACGGCGTGTTGCCGGACGCGTCACGTCGTGACTCAACTCCAGTTCGACATCAGTTCGCCAAACATGGTCTTCAACGGAATGATGACCATCAGGGCATAGACCAGCACAATGCTTCCGCCAACGACGACGGTGAGGATAATCGGTGTGTAGCGCTGCACGCTGTCGGCCCGGCGGAGGGCCCGGCGCTCATAGACCACCGCCGCCTGTTGCAGTCCGTCGGCGAGTTGCGGCGACCGTCCGAGCGTCAGCAGCGTTTCCCGCAACAGCCACGGCAGTTCCGCCCGCGCGACGGCTTCCGACACCGTCTGCCCCGCCTGCACGGCTTGGGCCATTGACTCCAGCCCGTGCGAGAACCGTCCATTGCTGGCGGCACGAGAGACCAGGTTGAGCGATTCCACCAGAGGGACGTTGTGTCGCAGCAGCAGGCTCAACAAGCCGCACACCTGACTGGCGGATAACGCATCGTAGATCCCTTTCACGCCGGGCAGCCAGAAGCCGCGTCGCACAACTTCGCTCAAACTCAGGCCGTGCGCATGACCACCCGCGGCCCACTGACTGTAAAGTCCAATCAGCAGCCGCAGAACGATGTAGGCAATCACGGGGGCGATCAAAAACACATAGGTCGGCAACTGCCACACCGCATGAATCAAGCCGAGGAAGCCCGTCATCGGGTATCCGAAGTCTTCCATGACCGCAAACCACTTGCTGAAGGCCATCCGCAGAAAGGTGGCGAACAACACATAGGCGAGAATCACGACGATCTTCGGATACAGCAGTGCGATGCGGATCTGCTGCCGGACATTCTCCGTCATGCGGCCGTAGGCGGCGAGGGCATCGAGCGCCACGGGAAGCTCATCCGCCCGGAGGGCCGCTTCCACGGTGGCCAGATACGCTTCGGAAAAGTGGCCTTCTTCCTGCCGCAGCGATTCCACCAGCGTCCGTCCCTGGTGGAGACGATCCTGCACGCGGTGTGACAGAGCCGCCAGGCCGCCGCGCGACGAGCGTTCCATCGCGACGAGTCCGGATTCCAATGGCACGCCGGCGCGAATGAGCGCAGCGAGCTCGGCATTGAAACTCTGGAATTCCGCAAAGGAAGCCATGTTGCGTGAAGTCCGCACGGACGGGTTGTGTCGAGACAGGATTGGGTCGCTACCATAGCGATCCCACCGCAAAAACCCAGCATCACCACCGATTTGTCTACGATTTTTCCCCGATTCCGGGGAAGCCCAGGGTTTCTTAACCCTGGGTCCTCGTCTTGCATGGCACGCCGCCCCATTTCCCGTTTCAATGAACCCCTGAAACAAGAACAACCACGGCCGCAAGGCCTCACGGATAGGACGACCGCACCATGCTTCCCACCCGGCGACTTGGATCCACCGCCCTCAATCTCCCGATTCTCAGCTTCGGCGCCAGCTCGCTGGGTCAGGAGTTCCGTAGTGTCAATCTCGACGAGGCGATTCAATCGGTGCACGTCGCCCTGGAGTGCGGGCTGAACTTCATCGATACGTCGCCGTTCTATGGTCGCGGCATGAGCGAAGTGCTGCTGGGCATCGCGCTGCGGGATGTTCCCCGCGACCAGTACACGCTGTGCACCAAGCTCGGCCGGTATGACCTGCAGCACTTTGATTTCTCGGCGAAGCGAGTCGCCGAAAGCGTGGATGTCAGCCTGCATCGGCTCGGAACGGATCATCTCGACATCGTGCTGTGTCACGACATCGAGTTCGTTCCCATGCAGCAGATCGTCGACATAACGATTCCCGCACTGCGGCAGATCCAGCAGCAGGGCAAGGTGCGGTACATCGGCTTCAGCGGTTATCCGCAGAAGATTTTTCGGTTCATCTGTGATCAGGTCGATGTCGACTGCGTGCTGAGCTACAACCAGTACACGCTGCAGAACACGCGGTTTGCGGATGAAACCGTGCCCTATCTGAAGGAGAAGGGCGTCGGGATCATGAACGCGGGTCCGTTCAGCGCCCGCTTGTTGACGAATGCGCTGTGGCCGATGTGGCTCAAGGAACCCGACAGCGTGAAAGACGCCGCAAAAAAGGCGGCCGCGCATTGCCAGGAACGCGGCGTCGACATCGCTCAGCTCGCGTTACAGTTCAGCATCGCCCATCCCGACATCGCAACGACGGTCGCCGGCAGCGCGAACCCGGCGAACATCCGCAAATGGGCTGAGTGGGCGGCAACGCCGATGGATGAAACGCTGCTCGCCGAAGTCCTGGCGATCTTCGAGCCGGTGAAGAATCTCGGCCACAAGGAAGGCTTGCCGGAGAATAACTGACGCAACGAAGTCGCCGTGGCCAGGCTCATGTGACAGACACACTATGCAAGATTGGGAACTGGTCCTGTTCGTCGTCGGGTTATCGACGACCCTGTGGATCATCATTGGTTATCTCACCGCTCGACTGGGACCATGGACACGGCTTGTCGAACGCTATCCGGTGAGCCAGTCTGTGCAGACCACAATGAAGGCGCGGTTCGTCTCGCTGGAATATGGCTGGCTGTCATATGGAAATTGCCTGAGAATTGACTTTAGCGACGACCACATGACGGTCTCGATGTCGTGGGCCGTGTTGCCGTTTCACCCTCCGTTCCTGGTGCCGAAATCCGCTATTCAGGACTGTCGTCACGGACGATTTCTGCTGATCCACTGGATCCGGTTCCGCGTCGACGACTGCCGGTTTCTGTTATGGGGATTCTGGGAACGGTCCGCGGTTCTGGAAGAATTGCGATGCCGCCGCGTTAATCATTGATCCACTTTTCCGCAGGCTTTTGTCGCTTATGAACCTCGACGCCCATCAGCACTTCTGGCGATATGATCCGGTGCAATATCCTTGGGTCCCGCCGCAGTCGGCACTCGCGCGCGATTGGCTGCCGCGAGACCTCGTCGCGCTGCAGCAACCGCTTGGACTCGACGGTTCAATTGCCGTGCAGGCGCGGCAATCCCTCGCGGAAAGTGACTGGTTGCTCGGGCTCGCCGACGCCGATGACCGTATCCAGGGCGTGGTCGGCTGGGTCGATCTGCAGTCCGAGGCGGTGGAAGCCGACCTCGCGCGATTGGCCCGGCATCCAAAATTTGTCGGCGTGCGGCACGTTGTGCAGGATGAACCCGATGACCGCTTCCTGCTGCGACCGGAGTTTCTTCGTGGCGTGAAAGCATTGAAACACTTCAGACTGACCTACGACATCCTGATCTATCCGAAGCAATTGCCCGCCGCGATTGAATTCGTCCAGTATTTTCCCGAACAGCCCTTTGTCCTCGATCACATCGCGAAGCCGCTCATTCGCGCTGGCCTGCTTTCCCCGTGGGATCAGCAGATTCGCGACTTGGCCCGGTTCCCGAACGTCATGTGCAAGCTGAGTGGCATGGTGACCGAGGCGGATCATCAACACTGGAAGCCGGACGACTTCCGTCGGTATCTCGACGTGGTCGTCGACGCCTTCGGTCCGCAACGACTGATGTGGGGCAGCGACTGGCCAGTCTGTCTGCTCGCAGGGAGCTACGAGCAGGTCTGGCGGCTCGTCGACGACTACATTGCCGGCTGGTCCGTTGAAGATCGCCAGGCATTGTTCGGCGGCAATTGCGCTCGCTTCTACTTGTCGCGGCAGTAGCCCGACGATTTTACCTCGCCCGCACAACCGGTCGGCTTCTTGACGGCTGCGGGTTGGGGTGCCTATCATCAAATGATCAACGGCGGTTGATTGGTTGCCGCCCGTTGCCTCCCGCCTGAATCCGTCCCGCCTGGAGCCTGCCCGCATGCGGTTGTTTGCGTTTCGATTGGGCATTGCCGGTTGTGCCTGCCTGGCGCTCGCTCTGGCGGTTTCAGGACAGGAACCCTCCGCCGGCGGACTCTCGCCGAGCACACTCGCCCCTGGCTTCAGCGGGAACGTCATCGTGACCGGGGGAAATCTCGCCGGTGCCAAGCAGTTGTGGCTGAGTTTTCCCGCCGAAGCCAAACTCGCGGAAGGAATCGAAGGCAACGGCACCAAAGCGGATCAAGTTGTTTTCGCGGTCACGATTCCCCCGACAACGGCGGTGGGCATTCATGGCCTGCGCGTGCTCACCGACAAAGGTGTCTCCCCGCTGCGATTAGTCATCGTTGACGACCTGCCGAATCAGAATTCCCCCGGCAACAACACGACGGCTGCCGCGGCATTCGCGCTGCCCGCACCGTGCGGTGTCGACGGGGCCGTGCCGAATCAGGGATTACAATACTTCAAGTTCAACGCCGCGGAGAACCAGCGACTGGCGATCGAAGTTCTCGCCCGACGCATTGGTTCGCCGCTGGATCCGATGCTACGGCTGCTCGATGCGCGGGGCCGCGAACTGGCTTTCAGTGATGACGCCCCCGGGTTGAGCGGCGATTCCCAGTTGGAATACGTCTTCAAAGCGGCGGGCGAGTATCTTCTCGAACTTCGCGATATCCGTTACCAGGGCGGTGCGTATCGGTTGCGTCTCGGTGATTTTCCGTGCGTCAACACGCCCTATCCGCTGGCCGTGCAACGCAGTGCGACGACGCCGGTGTCATTGGCAGGCGTCGGCACAGCCCCCGCGGAAGCGGTCCCGGTTACGCTGCCATCCGATCCCGCCTTGGCTGCGGTTTCGGTGAGTGCAAAACGGCCCGGCGGCCAGTCAAGTGGCTTCGCCACCGCCACCGTGGCGGATCGTCCGCAGTTCCTTGAACAGGAACCGAACACCAAGCCGGAAGAAGCCAACCGGGTCGATCTCACTCAAGACTTGAACGGGCGTCTGGAAACTCGCGGCGACATCGACCGCTTCATTTTTGCCGGCAAGAAAGACCAATCGCTGGTCTTCACCGGCATCACGCGCACACAGGGTTCGCCCGCCGATTTGAATCTGAAACTGCTCAACAAGGATGGCGGCGCGGTTGCACAGGTGGATGACACCGGCACGAACGAAGGCGTGCTGGTCGCGAAGATTCCTGCCGACGGCGATTACACGCTGGTGGTGGAAGACATCGCCAAACGTGGCGGCCCGAATTATACGTACCGCATTGCGATCTCCCCGGCCGTGCAGCCGTTCACGCTCGCCGTTTCCACAGACACCGGGAATGTGCCCGTCGGTGGAGCGATTTCGCTGACCGTGACCGCGGCACGAAACGGTTATGCCGGGCCGATCGAGCTCAGCGCACAAGGTCTTCCGGCCGGGATGACGGCGAGCCGCTCGGTGATTGGTGCCGGTCGCAACGACGCGGTGCTGACCTTGCATGCGGCACCGGATCAGGCCGCGAGCGTCTTGCACGGCTTGAAGATTATCGGTACCGCCAAGGTCGGAGAGGCAGACACCGCTGTGACCGCCGACTTTGCGGGAGCACTGAAGGGCCGCCTCGCCAACATGCGTTTTCCGCCGGCGACTTTGACAAACGATTTCGCCGCCGCGGCGTCACCGGCCGCACCGCTCAACTGGAAAGTCGACCCGCCGGAAATCGTCTTCGGCAAGGAACTGTCGGCGAAGGTCAAGCTGACGGCGACGCGCGGAGAAGGCATTGACGAAGCCGTGACGGTCGCCGTCCAGCCGCCGCAGAACGGGTTGCCCGCCGGGATCACCGCGGCCGTCAAGAACATCGACAAAGGGGCCAGCGAAGTCGAAATCGTCTTCTCAGCGACCAAAGACGCTCCGCTCGGTGACTTCACCGCGGCGCTGGTCGGCACGCACAAAAAGGGGGACAAGACGGTCACCGTCCCCGCCGCGATCCGGTTGAAACTTGATGCGCCGCTGACGGTTTCGCTGGATCCCGGCACGGCGAAGATCGCGAAGGGTGGCGAACTGGTCATCAAAGCGAAGGTTGCCCGAAACCCCGCGCTGGCTGGTCCGGTTGTGATCGCTTTGCAGAATCTCCCGAAAGGGGTCACGGCGCCGGAAGCCACGATTCCCCCGGAAGGCTCGGAAATTGAGGTAAAGTTGACCGCCGCTGCCGATTCTGCCGTAGGGGCAATTAATAACCTCGCCGCCAAGGCGGCGGCGACAGTCGGCAACAGCAAGTTTGAAGCGACGTCCGCGAACGTGAATCTGACGGTGGAATGAAGAAGTCGAGAGTCCCGAGTTGAGATCAAAAGCCAGGCAATGGCAGATTGCTCCTTCTCTGAATGACTTGATCACAGTAGGAACGGATCGCAAACGGAGAAACAGAGACGCATGACGCCATCCTTTGGCTCGTGACTTTCCGTTCTCCGCTCTAGACCGAATTGAGGAGTTGACCCATGCGAGTGATGTGGAACCTGTTCGCGGTCCTGACGCTGACAACGATGGCGCAGGCGGGGTCACCCATGGACGTCGGCGTCCCCAGTGGGGTCACGCTCGAGCCCGGCGCGTTCACGCTGCATAGCACCCGCTCTCGCCAGCAGCTCATCGTCACCGGCAAGTATTCCGGCGACGACGTGCGCGACCTCACCACCGTCGCCCAGTTCGTGTCGTCGAACCCCGCGGTCGCGATGGTGAATGGCGCGGTGGTGATGCCCGTCGGCAATGGCGATTGTCAGATCACCGCCCATGTCGCGGGGCAAACCGCGACGGTGAATTGTTCGGTCAAGAACTTTGGACTCCCTGCACCGGTCAGCTTCAAAAATGAAACGCAGATGGCCCTGACGAAGTCGGGCTGCAACATGGGGGCCTGCCACGGCTCGCCGTCAGGGAAGGGCGGTTTCCGGCTGTCGCTGCGGGCGTACGATCCGGTCCTCGACATCATGACCCTGCGGAGCGAGTTCTACGGCCGCCGCACCAACATCATGGAACCGTCAGAAAGTCTGCTGCTGAAAAAGCCATTGATGGACGTCGCCCACGGCGGCGGTAAGAAGCTCAAGAAAGGCGATCCGAGCCACAAAGTTCTGGAGCAATGGATCGGCGAAGGGATGCAGCTCGACGCCGCGACTGAGCCGGACCTGGTGAAGATCGAAACGCTGCCCGCACGACGGGTGATGCGCGCCCCTGCATCCCAGCAGCAGATCGTGGTCATGGGGACTTTCTCGGATGGCAGCGTCCGCGATATCACCTCGCTCGCCGACTTTTCCACGTCCAGCGAATCCGTCGGCTCGGTCAGCGTGACCGGTCTTGTTACCAAGAACGGACGCGGCGAGACGGCGATCCTCGCCCGCTATCTCGACAAGATGGCGACGTGCCCCATCTCGTTCCTCGAAGACGTCCCGGGGTTTGCCTGGAACAACCCGCCCGAAAACAACTTCGTCGATACGCTGGTCTATGAAAAGCTGAAAACGCTGCAGATTCTGCCCTCGGAACTGTGCACCGACGATGAATTCCTGCGACGAGCCACGCTCGACATCACCGGGCGGTTGCCGACGATTGAAGAAGCCCAGGCGTTCCTCGCCGATACCAGTGCATCCAAGCGGCAGGCGCTCGTCGACCGTCTGCTGGACAGCGACGACTTCGCGTCGTTCTGGTCGCTCAAGTGGGGCGACATTCTGCGGTCGAACAGCAAGAAACTGAAAGTCGCCGGGGTTCACAAGTTCCGCCGATGGATCTTTGAGACGATTCGCGACGACCGCCCGCTCGATCAGTTCGCGCGGGAATTGCTGACCGCCTCCGGCAGCGTGTTCGAAAACCCGGCGGCGAACTACTGGCGGGCGAGCCGCGATCCGCAGGATGCGACCGAAACCACGGCGCAGCTGTTCCTCGGCGTGCGCATTCAATGTGCGAAATGCCACAACCACCCGTTCGAACGCTGGACGCAGGACAATTACTACGGCATCGCCGCCGCCTTCACGCGCGTCGGCCGCAAGAACTCGGTCGATACCGAAGAGGAAGTCATCTTCACCGCCCCCAGTGGTGAAGTGACGCAGCCCCGGACCGGCAAGCAGATGAAGGTCCATCTGTTGCTTAAGGGTGATGTCGATGTCCCCGCTGACCAGGATCGGCGTGAAGTCTTCGCGCAGTGGCTCACCGAACCCGATAACCCGTTCTTTGCGAAGTCGCTGGTGAACCGCATGTGGGGCCATCTGCTCGGCCGCGGGCTGGTGGAACCCGTTGACGATTTCCGCGATTCGAATCCGCCGTCGAACGCTAAGCTGCTGGATGAACTGGCGAAGCATTTCGTCAGCAACGGCTTCCGTCAGAAGTCTGTGTTGCGGACGGTCATGAACAGCCGGGTTTACCAGCTCAGCTCGCGGACCAATGACTTCAACAAGAATGACGAGTTGTACAACTCGCACGCCGCGACGCGGTTGCTCGCCGCCGAACAATTGCTCGACGCGCTGTGTGCCGTGACGGCGATGCCGGAACAATTCCCGGGGATGCCCATGGGGACGCGGGCCACGGAACTCGCCGATCCA
>DASRYX010000806.1:0-11692 GCA_035686985.1 Planctomycetaceae bacterium
AACCAAAGCGGCGTCTCGACGAAATCACTCAAAGGAGCGATCGCCCTGTGGCCAATCCTGGGAACATCGGTGAATGATCAACACGCTTCGGAATGGATAACTGACAGGAAACTTCGCCGGAGTCATCACGAGCGCGAGGAACCGGTCGAACAGTGTCAAATGCCTCTGTCACACTACACTGCTACTTCCGCAAACGTCAAGCAGAAAAGCAAGTTGCGACACGTAAACCCTCGCCTGCCAGTCATGTGTTTCCGCTCGTGGCGATCGCGCGTTGCAAGACCGGCCGGCCCCTCCTGCGGTCGACACCAGTGTTCTAATGTCAATTGAACACGAATGCCGATGACGAGTCCATGTTTTTGGACGCCACACCCGGGGCGGGAGTTCCCAGAAAATCGGTCGCAGGCGTGATACGCTGCACAGGCCATCGACGGACCGGACTTCAGGCATGATTGTCACAGCGATCTGAGATTCCCATGAGCTACCGCGACGTCTTCATCCTGATTCCCTGCCACAGCCTGGAAGATTTTCCCAGCGAGCAAGGCGATTCCTCCGCCGCCGGTTTGCTGAATGCCATGACGGTGGCCTGGCATCCGCAACTCCTTGCGGCGGCAGGACAACTGCCGCGCTGGCACCGCGCCGACGAGCCGCCGGAACCGGAACCGCAGCAGCTCTTTCTCGTTCCAGAAGCGGCCAACGGCTGGCTGCCTCACGATTTTCCCGAGCGGGCCCGCGCCGTGGAAGCCGTCGTCGTCGAGAACCTTTCGAGCCGGGAGGACTGGGCGGCAGCGGCGCTGCAACCTCTTCCCGCATCAGAGCTTGACACCGATCTGGTCGCAGACTTCTATGCCCTCGGGTTCAGCTGGCTGATGATCGAGCTCCTGACCCGGCACATGCGGAATTTCAGCAGCATTGATGAGATCCGTCTGCAAAATCGGACCATCAGCGCGGCCCGTGCGGCCATGGCCGGAGATCGCGAAACAGCGACGACGCACCTCAAGTCGGCGTTTGAAGTCCTGCAGGAAGCCCGCGAACGGTTTTATCCGGTCGAGAGTTACCTCATCGACCTGTGCCTGGTCCTGCCGGAGATGCTCGACGCCAAGTTCATCGAGATGCTCGAGAAATCCCCGCCGTTCAACGTTCTGGTCACTGGCGCGGATTTAGCCGCCGCGGCGGAGAAGACACCCGAGTTATCCACCGCGCTGCACGCCGCCGTGGCGGAGGGGCGGCTGAGTGTCGTCGGGGGCGAAGACCGGGAGCTGGCGTCTCCGGTGCTGCCGATGGCGTCCCTGCTCCACTCCCTCCGGCGCGGCGGTGATGAATTCCACCGGCTCACCGGGCAGCGACCGATCGTCTGGGGCCGTCGACGGTTCGGCTTGTTCCCCGCGATGCCGGCAATTCTCTCACGAATGGGCTATCGCGGCGGCTTGCACGTCGTGCTGGATGACGGCATCTACCCCGATCAGGAATCGACGCGCCTGCGGTGGCAGAGTCCCGATCAGTCGATTCTCGATGCGTGGAGTCGCATTCCGCTCGCCGCCGATACCGCCGCGACATACCTTCGTCTCCCGGTTCGCCTCGCGGAGTCGATGGACAATGACCATGTCGCCGGGGTTGCCCTTGCGCGCTGGCCGGAAGTTTCCGCACCGTGGTTCCATGATCTGCGCAACATGCAGAAGTATGCCCCGGTCCTGGGCCGCTTCGTCACGCTCGCGCATTTCTTTGAAGTCACGGGATCGCCGGGCCGGCTCTCGGCGTATGAAAGCAAAGAATACTTCACACCGTTCCTCATTCAACATGTCGCACGGCGAGAAGCGGACCCGCTGAGCCGCTATGCCGGTCACACGTTGCGTCGCCATCGGTTCGAAGCGCTCAACTGGTGCCGGACGGTGGCCGCGGCGTTACTCGGCCAGCGGTTGTCATCAACGGCAGCCGACGTCGTCGAGAACGCCGTCGAAGCCGCGGGACCTGACCGGGAAGGTGACACGGCGGTCACGGATGCCGAAACTCAACTGGCGGCGTTCGTTCCCGAGAGCATTCATCCTCTGGCGCGATTAATCACTCCCGCGAATGGCACGCAACCTGGTTACCTCGCGATCAATCCGCTCGCGTTCGACCGACGCTGTGTGCTGAATCTGCCGGAACTGCATGCTCCCCCACCGATCGCCGGGGCGATCAAGGCCGTCGATTTCGAAGCGCAGGGATCGGTCCGCAACGCCGCCACGGTCGACATCCCCGGTTGCGGCTTTGTGTGGATCCCACAGCATTCGCCGCCGCCTGCGGAGACGAAAAAAGAGCCGCCGCGCAAAGCGACAGCGCTGGCCCCGTGGTCCGTTCGCAATGATCGTTATGAAGTCACGCTGAATGAACTCACCGGCGGCGTGGCGCTGGTTCGCCATCCGAGTAAGCGTGAGAATCGGTTCAGCCAGCTCGTTTCGTTCCGCTTTCCCCGTGAGCGGACCATCACCGGCCGCGATGACGAGGGCCCGACCAAAAGCCAGTATGCGGAGACGCGGTGCCTCGGGCATGAAGTCCTCAACGCGTTCGGTCCGTATCAGGAGATTGCGTCGTGGGGCGAGATCATTGACCAGACGAACAATGTCAAACTCGCCGGCTTTCAGCAGGTGACCCGCATCACCCGCGGGAAGCCGATCGTCGACATCGAGATCGAACTCGAGGATGTGAAAGTCCCCGATGGCGACCCGTGGAATAACTACTTCTGTTCACGCTTCGCCTGGGATGACCCCGGCGCGGCTGTGACGCGGTGCCTCCTGGACGGCGCGTACGCCTTTGGCGGCGAACGATTCGAGAGCACCGAATACATTGAGGTCGCGTCCGAAACCGAACGCCTCACGATCATCCCACACGGTTTGCCGTTCCATCGCAAGACGGGTCAGCGGATGGTCGACACCCTGCTGGTTGTCGCCGGGGAATCGCAGCGGAAATTCAAGTTCACCGTGGCGATGGATCAACCCTACCCACTGGAAGCCGCGCGGGATGCAACCGTGCCGCCACTGATCATCCCCGCGGCGGGTCCGCCGCGCTCGGGAACATCCGGCTGGCTGTTCCATCTCGATGCGCGAAACGTGCAGTTGGAACAGCTTTCCGACTGCGTCTCGTGGATCGACGACGCCGACGATGCCGGATCGGCCACCCCGATTGCCGAACCGGGCTTTGCCGTCCGGTTGATCGAAACCGAAGGCCGCCCGCGACCGGTGCGATTGCGCTGTTTCCGCCAGCCAGTGCGCTCGCGCAAGCGTGATTTCCTCGGAAACACGCTGCGGGAGTTGCCCATCGAAGGCGACGCCGTGATGATTGATATGGCCGCGTATGAAGTCGCTGAAATCGAACTCCGTTTCGCCCCTTGAAGCCCGCGGTTTCTGAACCGTGGGTCCTGTTGAACCACCGATATCTATCATGATCGTGACCATCGACGGCCCCGCCGGCACTGGAAAAAGCACCGTCGCCCGGTTGCTCGCGCAGCGGCTTGGGTTTGAGTTCCTCAACACCGGCGCAATGTATCGTGCTGTCGCGCTGGTCTGCGTGGAACGGGCGATTTCCGTCGAGGATCACGCCGCCGTCGCCGCGATTCCGCCGACATTGACGATGCTGTTCCGAGAGAACCGGCTGCTTCTCGACGGCCGCGATGTCAGCGAGGCGATTCGCACCACCTCTGTCACTGAAGTTGCTTCCCGTGTGGCGTCCAATCCGCGCGTGCGGGATCATCTCGTTGAACTGCAGCGCCGGGCAGCAGACCAAGTGAACCTCGTCACAGAAGGCCGTGATCAGGGAACAATTGTCTTCCCGCACGCCGAGTGCAAATTCTTTCTCACGGCTTCGCCGGAGATTCGGGCAGAACGACGCCTGGCTGAACTCATTGCCCAAGGACAGGATTGTTCGCTGGAAGAAATCCTCGCCGATCAGACCGAGCGCGACCGCCGCGATGAACAACGCGCGTGTGCCCCGCTTCGTCCAGCCGAAGACGCCGTGGTCATCGATTCGTCGTCCGACCCGATCGAAAAAGTCCTGGCGCGGATGGAAACGATTGTGCGCTCCCGCCACTTCGTTTAGCCGCGACGCGCACGCGGAGCGCTCCCCTGTCGGGTCGCGGCTAAACACGACGCGTCCCTTGCAATCCGGTAGCGGGTTGCCAAGAATCCGCGATTCTTCCATAAACACCCATACTCTCTCTCGGGATTTCGTTTCATGCCGAAGAAGAAGGTCGCCAAGAAAGCCGCTCCGAAAGCCCCCGCGTCCACCGGACGGATTGTGTTGCGGACGGGCGAAGCGCTCGTCGAAGGGGGCCTGGACTATTGTGCCGCGGAACCCGAAGTCGTCATCGGCGAACTCGACGGCCCCGTCGGTTTCGCGATCGCTAATCAGATGGGCGACCAGACCAAGGGACATACCAAAGTCTTCGCGATTCTCAACTGCGACGTGCAGGTCCGCCCGGTCACCGTGATGGTCAGCAAGGTGACCGTCAGCAGTTCGAAGTACACGAACATCCTGATGGGGACCGTACAGGCGGCGATCGCGCATGGTGTGCTCGATGCCGTCCGGGCCGGCGACATTCCGAAAGCGAAAGCAAACGATCTCGGGATCATCGTCTCGGTGTGGCTGGACCCGTCGGTGGTCGAAGCCGAGACGGTCGATCACGAGCAGCTCTTCAACAACCATCGGGCGGCGATCGCGAAGGCGATCGGCAAGGCGATGAAGAACGAGCCCGGCATCGACTGGCTGCTGAAGAACCAGAACAACGTCCAGCACTTCTACCACCAGCTGGGGGTGGAAGGGAAACTGTAACAACCGCCGACGAGCCCGAAGCGCCAGCGACGGGTTCCTCTGCTGTGCGCCAGCGACGAAATGACCCGTCGCTGGCGCTCCGGGCTGGTCAGATCATCCCATCGCGGCTTGCAGCGACCACGCCATCAACCGGCCGTGATGCGCAGTGTAGAGCTTGTCACCGGCCTCATTCGCCGTCAGCGCATGAATGTGCTGATGCCCACGTTCCTGATGCGCGATGTTGTGCGTCGCGAGATCATAAATCGTGACAAAGCCCGCGTTGTCGCCCCCGGCGGTCACGAGCCACTGATCGTGCGGCGCGAACCACAACTGCTCGACCAGCCCTTTGAACTTGGTGTCTTCGAGCACCTTCAGCGACTTGCCGCTCTGCCAGTCAAACAGTTCGACTCGCGACGGACCGTCGAGGTGGTCGATGTTATTGATGAGGCCCACGCCGCCGACGGCAACGGTTTTGCCATCGCGTGAAAAAGCGAGACTGCGGATGCCGCCGATGGAGTGCCGGCGTTGTTTCGGATCCCACGTGTACATTCCGGGCGATTCCAGCGTGGTGACCTTCTCGCCGGTGTCGACGTTCCAGATCACGATGTGACCGATTTTGTCGCCGGTCGCGAGCAGCTTGCCGTCCGGTGAGAACGTCGCGGCGTATAACATGGATGGGTAATGGTGCGGCGTGATCGCTTCGTGCCCGCCGAGTGTGTGCAACAGTTTCCCGGACCCCGCGTCCCAGACTTTCGCGAGCATGTCATCAGCGATGCTCACCACGATCTTGCCATCAGGACTGGCATGCACGCGGCGGACCCATTTCGCGTGGGCATCGATGCTGCGGATCAATTGCCGTGTCGCGGGATCCCACCAGATCACCTTGCCGTCATACGCCCCGGAAACGATCCCGCCGGTGGTCCACGCCACACCGGTGACGTAGCTCGAGTGCCCCTCGCCGTAGAACAACCCTTTGGGATCTGGTGTCGAAAAATCGTATTCCCAGAGGTGCGCGTCCGATGAGCCGACGATCAACCGTTCAGTCTGCGGAATGCGCGTGAGACTAAGAAAGATGCCCGGTGTCCCGAGGTCTTTATTCGATTTGAGCTGATTCAGCATTTGTTGCCTCTGACTTGCGATGTCGAATTTTCAGCATAATTCCGAAAGCGAGAGACAATCCAGCAACCAGAAACCAGAGGCTGTGATGTCGAATGGATTGCCAGTAAACAATTCCCAAGATGCAGTAGTACAAAGACAGAACAATCACCGCTGAACTGGTCGTCAACCGAAATTGTGATTTTCGAGGTGGACCACCGCTGCTTTCTGGAAGTGTCAATCGAAAGCTGCGATGTTTCGGTGAGACAGACATCAGATGCTCAATCATCTTTTCACAACTGACTACGACACTCACGCCAAAATGCTTTTAATCGGTCCGCACCCAAAGTCCGTAATCGGAATCGGCCGCGCACCCACGTGGAACTCGCGCTTGTGATCGAGGCCAAGGGCTTCGTAGATCGTCGCGAAGAGATCGCCGGCTTTGACTTCGCCGTCCACCACCTTGTGACCATCTTCGTCGGTCTTGCCCCACACCGCCCCCCCTTTGATTCCGGCGCCCGTGAGCGAGGCACTCCACGCGCTGGCGAAGTGATCCCGGCCGAGGCTCGAATTGATGTTCGGCGTGCGGCCGAATTCGCCGAACGTGAGGATCAGCGTGTGTTCGAGCAACCCGCGGTCTTTCAGATCGTCGATCAACGTCGACATCACATGGTCGAGTTCGGTCACCAGTTCCAGATGCGTCTCGAAGTTCTGACCGTGGCTGTCCCACCACGCGCGGGCCACTTTCACGAATGGCACACCGGCCTCGACCAGCCGTCGGGCGATCAGGCACTGCTCGCCGAACTGCGTCGGCCCGTATTTGGCCCGCATCTCGGCCGATTCCTGCTCGACGTCGAACAGTTTTTCGCTGGTCATCAAGCCGCGGACGCGTTCATACGCCATGTTCTGGCTGGCGACCGTGTTGTCCATGCGGCCATTCGCGAATCGCTTCGCGAGGAAGGACCGCAACTCCTGCCGCTGCTGATGATCGATATCGCTGACCGCTTCCAGCCGGCGGATGTTTTCGGGGATCGTCTGTTCGGCGAGGAACATCGGAGCATAGCGCGAACCGAGAAAGCCCGAGCCCCCTTTGCGGCGGCCTTCCGTCGAGGAATACATCGAGACGTAATCCGGCACCGGGCTGTCAGCGCGGCCGAGTTCGTGGGCAATCATCGCACCGAGATCAGGACACGGAATGCCCTGATCGACCGCGCGGCCGGTTTCCATCATCAGTGCGCCGCCACCGTGGTCGGCGTTGCGTGTGTTGAGCGAACGCACGATCGCCGTGTGTTCCATCCGCTGCGCGAGTTTCGGCATCAACTCGGAAATCGCGACGCCGGGGACTGACGTATTGATCGCCTTGAACGGTCCGCCCGTGGGACGACCGGGTTTCGGATCCCACGTTTCAAGTTGACTGGCACCGCCTGCGAGCCACAGCAGAATGACGTGCTTCTGCTGCTTCTTGACTTCGTTGGCGAAGAGCGGCGTCTGCAGAATATCGAGCTGCGTCATGTCCGCGGCGAACGCCCCGGCGGCCGCCGTCGCGCCGAGAAACCCGCGCCGCGAAATCCCGTGATCCGGCGAACCGCAGAAAAAGGAGCGAGAGGTCATCGGTCGTTCCTTGTAGGGTGGGCTGTGCCCACCAGCATTTTTTCTGAGCGTATGTCGTCGTGTCTTTATCAATCGGTGGGCACAGCCCACACTACTAATAATTGAACCGGAACTCAGGGCTGGTGATCAGCGCCCACACGGCTTGCTGCCAACCGGCGACCGCGCGGTCTTCCCGTTGCGACAGGAACCCGCGGAACGCCTGCAGTTCCTCGTCAGTGGGTGCGCGCGACAAGATCACACGGTACGCCATCTGGATGCCCGCGTCGCGATCGGTCATCGCTTTCAGCACGCCCACGATGCGGTCAGCGCTGTCACGCAGCAATTCGTTCTGCACACGATCGGCATTGCTGAAGAACAACGATTCCGTCGCGCTCACCTGGAAATGCTCGGTCGGTTGTTCAAAGAACCCCGCCCAGCCATTACCAGCGCCTTCGAGACCATTCCGGTTCTGTGACCACCTTGCGGCGTCCAGCACATTCTCGAACGAGGCCGGATTACTGACTGCGAGGTGCAGCGACGCGCCGAGCTGCCGCGGGGTCAGCGGGCGGATCGCGGAAACCGCATACGTCTCTGGACCGGGTGTCGGTGATGTCCCCGTCCATTCACTTGAGCGCGCGTAGGCTTCACTCAGCACAATGCCACGGATGAGACGCTTCCAGTCGTAACCGTGCTCGACGAAGTCGCGCTCGAGCCAGTCGAGCAGCACGGGATGACTCGCCGCGTTACTGGAATGAAGTTGATCGAGCGGATGGACCAGCCCGCGACCCATGAACCGGGCCCAGAGGCGATTGACCGCGGCGCGCGCGAGAAACGGTCGGTTCTCCGGCTGCAAGGCGAGCTGCACGAGTTCCCACCGCGGGCTGAACGTCGCGGTCGCGGGGGTTTCGGCTTTGTCGTCCTGCATCGCCTTGCGGACCGCTTCGTCCTCGGCTTTGCGCTGTTCGGGCGTCAACTCCAGCGGCGGTTCGGCAATGCGTGCCCCCGTGAGGAACATCAGACTGCCGGTTTTCTCCAGGCCCTTCGTCGTCTTGAATTTCACTTCGGCATACGACTTCTCAGCAACGCGGCGGTTCCGGGTCACGTAGGTCCGCGCGAAGAACGAGGTCATGCCGTAGAAATGATCCTGCTTCCAGTCATCGACCAGAGGGTGGTCGTGGCACTTCGCGCAACTCACGTTCACGCCGAAGAAGAGGACGCTGGTGTCGTTCGTGAGATCGTCGAGATCCCGGGCGCGGGATTTCACGAACTGCAACGCCCCGCGGCGGCTGACGTCGTCTTCCTTCGCCGCCAGCATGTCGGCGAACATCTGGTCCCACGGGCGATTCTCGAGAGCCGCCTTGAGCAGATAATCGCGCCATTCGCCGGAGCTTTCGCGCGTCGACGGCAGGAGCAGCGTGTCCCATTCATTGCGTTGATGGAGCGCGAAGTCGGGACTGTCGAAGAGACGATCTACGAGCTTCTCGCGCTTTTCCGACGGCGATTGATTTTCAAAATCCGTGAGTTCGGTGAGGGTGGGAATGCGCCCGGCGAGATCGAGGGTCGTGCGGCGCAGCAGTGACGCCTCGGTCGCGGGTGGGGCCGGCGTGATCGATTTCGCCGCGAGTTCGTCCCGGATGCATGCGTCGATGACAGCGGCGATCGGTTGATCCGGAGCGGGCAAGTCCGCGGCGATCAGCGCCGTTGCCCCCGCGCAGCACAGGAGAACCGGAAATGTCAGGCGGGTCAGCATGCGGCAGGCTTCGGCGAGGGCGGGGATCGCAGCACGGATTCCACCCGGCGGCGGAACCACCCAACACACTAACGCATGTTGATGCATCGGGCAACGGTGAAGTCAGACTGGAGGAAACTTTGCCCCCGCATTCAGTACCCAGATAAATCACGCAGGTGATGGTGCGGTCGGGTGCTGACGGAGGTACTCCCGCAAGGCGTTGTTGACCGCCGCCTCGTCGGCGAACGCGCCGGCAACATCCTCGGCGAGCCGAACAACGCGCAGCCGTTCCTGATAACGAGCGGCATATTTGCCACGAACGACCCCCGACATGGAGCGGAAGTCGTACTCAGAACGAGTCTCTTCGTTCGCCGCAGTGCTATCCGGGGAAGCTGCCATTTTGTTTCATCTCTTCCAGCCGAGTCAACGCCGAGGGCCGCTTGCCTAAGATTCCGTCCCGTCTTCTCGCCACGACTTCCCCGAAACCTTTTTATCGCGTTCGTACTGAAGATCGAACATTGGACGCCCATTTTCATACCATCCGCGTGTGCGTCCATGTTCCAAGCCTTCAACCCATTCCCGCTCAATCTTAAGTTGTCCGTTAGCATGCCAGTGTCGTTCTATCCCATGTGATTCACCATTTGCAAAATGGGACTCGCTGCGACCGCCATCCAGTCGCCATGTTGCTGAGTCACCATGATTGATCCAACGATCATTCTGCAATATTTGAACAAGAAAAATTCGCGAGAAAACGGCTTCACCCTCTCTTGGAAGCAATTCAAGCAGCCGCACTTTCGGATTTTCACCGGCGTACTCGGTCGGAATCATTGAAAGCCGATACGACAACGCTTCTCCATCGGTCGCAAAACCGATCTTTTTCCATCGTTGACCGAATGCTTCGATAGCGGGCGCGTCTTGACGATCTTGTAGAACGTGCGCGTTGGAAGTCTGTTTCGAACATCCCAGAGCAGCAACGAAAAGCGAGAAAGACACAACGAGGATTCTCATGACAATCTCGTTTGATCCAATCACACTTCCGCAAGCGCTTCCGTTGCGTCACCGAAGCTGTCGCGGTGGAGGCCCATTTTGTTCATCATCGAGAGATACAACCGGCACATCTGGCGGTTCGGCTGGTCGCGGTAGTTGAGCACTCTGCCGGTCTGGATCTGGCCCCCGCCGCGGCCGACCATCACCACCGGCAACTGTGTGGCGTCGTGGCCGCCGGTCATCATGCTGGAACACATCATCAGCATCGAGTTGTCGAGGGCCGTGCGGTCCCCTTCCTGAATGGCATCGAGTTTGGTGGCGATGTAGCCCAGTTGCTCGAAGAAGAACTGGTTCACCTTCAGCCAGTCCGCGGTGTCGGAGTGTGACAGCAGGTGGTGAATCATGTAATCGACGCCGAGGTGCGGGAACCGCAGCGACGAATGATCGTTGTTGAGCTTGAGCGTTGTGATACGGGTCGTGTCGGTCTGGAAGCCGAGCACGAGAATATCGCACATCAGCCGCATGTGATCGGCGATGTTCTGCGGGATCCCTTCCGGCGGTCGCGGGATGTTCGGCTTGTCGAGCGTCGGCTTCCAGCCCTGCAACTCGCCCCTCTTCCCGGCATTGGCGATCCGCTGTTCGACATCGCGGACCGAATCGAGATACTCATCGAGCTTGCGCTGATCGGACTTGCTGATCTGGCGTTTCAAATCGCCCGCATCAGCGAGCACCGCGTCGAGCACGCTTTGGTCGCCCTTCTGCACTTCATCTTTGAAAAGTCGGTCGAACGCCAGCGCGGGATAAAGTTCCAGCGGAGTCGGTGTCGTGGGCGAGGACCACGAGATGTGCGAGCTGTAGAGCATCGAGTAGTTCTTGTGCACCGACGGGTTCGACTTCTCGCACCCCAGCACCAGACTTGGGACCTTGGTCGAGCGGCCGTACGTCTGCGCGAGGAACTGGTCGATACTGGTTCCCGACTTGATTTCTCCCCCGGAAGCGAGCGACGCTCCGGACAACAGGTTGCCCGTCTGCGAGCTGTGAATGTTCCCCTTCAGCGCCTGTTCGTTGTAGAGGCCGCGGATAAAGAGCAGCTTCTCACGATGCGGCTCGAGTGGAGCGAGAACCTTGCCGAGCTCCATCCCGGCGCCTTCGCCCTTCGCCCACCATTCCTGACTGTGGAACCCGTTGCCGGCGAACAGCACGGCGAGTCGCACGGGGGCTTCGCTCGCCGGTTTCGCTGCGGTGCCGGTGTCGCCCCAGACGTTCAGCGACTCCATCCACGGCAGCGCCATCGTGACGCCGACACCGCGAAGAAACGTCCGGCGGGAAAAGTGATGAGACATGCGCGCGGCTCCGGTTGTGATCGGAAAGTGTCTCTTAATCGTAACCGGATAATCAGCGATCGTCGATGGGAACGCGGGCTGATCATCAGACAATTGCAGTTTAGCCGCGACCCGCAGGGGAGCGCCCGCGCGGAACGCACGACACGCGCGGATTCAGCGCTCCGCGGCG